>JBOHSP010000160.1:0-2587 GCA_050733275.1 Gemmatimonadales bacterium | reverse complement strand
CGCCCGCCGAGCGCGTAGAGCTGCACCACCTCCCGCGCCGCCGCCGCGAGATCCACCGGCTCCAGCGGCGCCGGCTCGGCGCCGTCGCCGGGCGTCGCGAAGCGGGCGAAGGCGCGGGCGATGCCGTCGAGCCGGTCGATCTCGGCCAGAATCCGCGCCGCCGTTTCGCGCAGCGTCGCCTCGAACCGGGCGTCCTTGCCGCGCACGCGTTGCAGGTGCTGGATCCCGAGGCGGATCGGCGTCAGCGGATTCTTGATCTCGTGCGCGACCTGCCGCGCCATCTCCCCCCAGGCCAGCACGCGGGCCGCGCGGGCCAGCGCGGTCGCGTCATCGAGCGCGATCACGCAGCCGTCGGGCGCCGGACCGAGCGGCGCGAGCTGCACGCGGATCTGGCGGCCCGCGACGGTGAACTCGCGCTCCTCAATCGCGTCGCGCTCGGCCGCGATGAACGCCGCGACCGCTTGCCACACCGGCTTCCACTCCGGGGGCGTGGCATGGAGCAGCATGTCGCCCGGGGCGAGCGGCTCACTGCCGCTGCCGCCGATGAGCTCCGCGGCGCGCGGGTTCGCCAGCGTCACGCGCAGCGCGTCGTCCACGGCGATCACGCCCGTGGCCACGTTGGCGAGCACGCGGGCGGTGCGCTGCCGCGCCTCCTCGAGCGCGGTCTGGCTGCGCCGCACGTCGGTGACCATGCGATCGAACGCGGTGAGGACGGGTGCGAACTCGCGCGGCGCAGCCGGGGGGAAGGCGGGCGGCTCACTACCCCGCCCCACCGCCAACGCCGCCTCCCGCAACGCGGCCACCGGCTTCGCGAGACGGCGCGCCGCCAGTCCGGCGAGGTACATCGCGGCGAACAGCCCCGCCAGCGTGCCGAGCACCAGGACGAGGGCCAGGTCCTCCTGCTGGCGCCGCACCCCCTCGTCGTCCAGCAGCTGCGGCGCCGCCAGCACGACCTGCTCGCCGGGTGGCCCGGCCGTCACCACCCGGTAGCCGATCCGCGTCGGCCGGCCGGCGGTGCGCGCGTCGGTCGTCAGCTCCTGCTCGTCCTGCAGCGTGAGCAGGAACGCCGCGGGCGCGAGGAACGGATCGACCAGACCGAGCTCGGCCAGCACGGGCGAGCTGCTCGCCACCAGCACGCCGCCGCGGTACAGCCACAGCTCGGCATCGAGGCGGCGGCCGAGCTCCGGCAGCGCGCGCGCCAGCGTCTGCGGCCGGTCGGCGGCCAGCACTTCCACGCTGCCCGACGCGTCGCGCAACGTCTGGCGGATCAACAGGTCACCCGAGCGGCGCGCCTCGTCCGCCAGCCGCGCGAAGCTCCAGGTCGCGAACGCGAGCACGGGAAGCACGAAGAAGGCGACCAGCGCGGTCGTGAGCTGCGCGCGGTAGCTCGTCCGCAGGGTCGTGAGCAGCCCCGGCAGGCGGGCGCGCCAGCCCTCGACGACGAACAGCCCGAGCACCCACACGGCCCCGAGCAGGGCCACGTCGATCAACACGACCAGGACGCCGCGCACGAGCACGGCCCAGGGTCCCCGCAGGCTCACCCGCAAATGGGCGTGCCGCACCCCGCCGGGGAGGCCCACGCGGCGCTCGCCGCGCGCCGACCACCCGTCGCGACGCCATTCGACGATCGCGCTCGCCGCTCCCCCGGCGCTCGCCGCACCGCGCGCCGGCAGCAACGGCGAAATCGTGTACGGCGGCTCGACGCCCGGATCGCCGCGCAGAAACCGCGCGGTGCGCTCCGGCGGCACCAGCCGCGTACGCGGCCCGACGCCGACCGTGAGGATCGTGCCGTTGGGGAGCGGCGCGATCAGCAGGTAATGGACGCCGGGAATCCGCTCCAGCCGTTCGATGCGCGCGCCTGGCGCCGCCTGGGCCATTCCGCCGGCAGCGGGTGCGGCGGATCGGGCGAGCGCCGAAACCAGCGCCGGCGGGAGGTCGAGGCTCGCGAGCCGCAGCTCCGCGAGCTGCCGGCCGTCGGCCGGGTCCCACAGGGCGAGCAGCGCGGGATAGTCCTCGGCCACGAGCGGCGAGGCGAGCCACAGCGCGTAGAGAGCGCCCGCGCTGCGCGGCTGCCAGCGTCCCGTGGCGACGAGCTGCGCGAACCGCTCCAGCAACGCGACGGCGACGGCATCGCCTTCGGTGCCGAGCCGCCGGGCGTCGCGGGTCGCGAGCGCAAGCCGGCCCTCGACGGCCGCGCCCCAGGTGATCAGGGCCGCCGCCGTGCCCGCGACGATCGCGCTGCCGGCCAAGGCCCAGCGACGCGGAGCGGGGAGAATGACGCCGACCAGCGCGGGCAGCCACACGAACGTGTACCATTCCGGCCACGCCCCCCGCGGGCTCCACAGCCACAGTCCGGCGACCGCTGCGATGGCGCCCCAGACGCAGGCGGCGGGGAGCGCCCAGGGCACGCGATCCGGTTCCGCCGATCCGCGCACCAGCGCGGCGGCGAGGAGCACGAGCGCCATGGCGGTGACGGCGAGCGCCGCCTGCCACGAGAGCCACAGCGCGATGCTCACGCCGCCCGCGGGCGGGGCGATGCCGCGGCCGAAATAGCGGAGCAGGTACGGCGCCGCGAGGACGAGCAGTC
>JBOHSP010000159.1:0-1536 GCA_050733275.1 Gemmatimonadales bacterium | reverse complement strand
CCGCCGACATCCGCTGGATGCTCGAGCTCAGCGCCGCCAGTGTCCATCGCCGCATGGCGACGTACGACCGCCGGCTGGGCCTCGACGCGTCCATCTTCACGCGCGCGGCGAAGCTGTGCGAGCGGGTTTTGCGCGACGGGCAGTTCCTCACTCGCCAGGAACTGGTGTCGCACTTTGCCGGCGCGGGCCTTCCCGCCGACAGCATCCGGCTGGCGCATATCCTCCTGTATGTCGAGCTCGAAGGCGTGATCTGCAGCGGTCCCCGCCGCGGCAAGCACGCAACGTACGCGCTGCTCGCCGAGCGGGCCCCGACCAGCGCGCGGCTGTCACGCGACGACGCACTGGGCGAGCTGGCGCGGCGGTATTTTCGGAGCCACGGCCCCGCCACGCTGCGGGATTTCGTCTGGTGGTCGGGCCTCACGACGGCCGCGGCCCGGCGAGGGCTGGAGATGAACCGCGCGCGCTCGCTCGCCGTCGATGGCAGGACGTACTGGACCGTGGGGCCCGTGCCGCGCGTTCGGTCGCGCCCGCCGCTCGTCCGGCTGTTGCCGATCTATGACGAGTACCTCGTCGCGTATCGTGATCGCGACGCGGTGCCCCACGGGCCGGCGATGATTGCGTCGCGTGCCGGCGGGTACGTGCGGTTCCAGCATCCGCTCGTGATCAAGGGACAGGTCGCGGGCACCTGGCGGGCCAGCCAGACCGCCACGGGGGTTCAGGTCGACGTCGCCCCGCTCCGACGACTCACGCCGCTCGAGCGGCGCGCGCTGCAGCAGGAACGCGCCAGATACCGGCGGTTCCTTGGGCACCCCGTATCGCTCTAGCTCCCGATCGACGCGCGCCTGAATCTGGCGGCGCTCTCGATCTGCGATAGAATTTCATGCGTGACCATTCTGACCAGCCCGATCGCGCTGCGGGCCGCCACGCCTGTCTTTCTGGTGGCGGATGTGGACGCCACCGCGAGCTGGTACGCAGCGCACCTCGGCTTCGAGACCGCGGGCATATTCCCGACGCAGCCGCCGGCGAGCTGGGCGAGTCTGCAGCGCGACGGCGCCGAGGTCATGCTCCAGCGGATGGCGGGATACCGCAAGCCGGATCTGTACGGCAGCCGGCCCGGCGGCGTCTGGGACGCGTACATCCGGATGCGCGGCGTGCACGCGCTGTACGAGACGCTGCGCGACCGCCCCTTCATCAGGATGGCGTTGACCAAGCAGCCGTACGGTGACTGGGAATTCGAGGTCGTCGATCTGAACGGGTATGTGCTCGTGTTCGGCGGCGACGAAACCCTCCCGGCATGACACATCCTGGTGACGCTCGCCGCGTGCTGTCACGCTTCAGCGTCGTTCTGCTCGATATGAACGGGACCTTCCTGTTTGGCGGAGACCGCTTCGGCCCCGAACGAGACTTCGCGGCCACGTACCGCGCGCTGGGCGGCTCCCGTCTTCCCGACGGCGTCGTGCAGGAGAGCGTCCGGCGGTGTTGCGAGGTCCTCGGCGTGATCTACGAGGATCCCGGGCGGTGTGACTCGTTCCCGGC
>JBOHSP010000158.1:0-2459 GCA_050733275.1 Gemmatimonadales bacterium | reverse complement strand
TGTCAGGCGCGCGCCGTGCGTCACCACGAGGGCGCGCACGGCCCGCGGCCTCGCCCCGAGCGCGACGCGAATCCCGATCTCGCGCGTGCGCTGCGCGACCATGTAGCTCAACACCCCGTGCACACCCACGATCGCCAAGATCAGCGCGACGCCGGCGAAGATCCCGAGCACGAGCATGGTGAAGCGCCGCTGGCCGAGGGAATTCGAAAGCGTCGCGGCGAGCGGCTCCACGTCGAAAAGCGGGAGGGCCGGATCGAGCCCCCGCGCGACCTGGCGCAGCGTGGGAGCGAACCCGTCGGGCGCACGGCTCACGCGCGCGAGCACGCTGTACGCTCCGTTCGCGGGCGTTGCCTGCGTCAGCGGCAGGTAGACCCCGGGCGGTGTCGGGTTCGCGAGTCCATGGATTCGCTCGTCGCCGACGACGCCGACCACGCGCCGGGCGGCGCCCCAAAGCTGAATGCGCTGCCCCAGCGGGTCGTGTCCGGCGAAGTAGATCCGCTGCGCTGCCTCGTTGATGAGCACTACCGGTGGGGCATCGACGTCCTCCGATTCCGCGAACAGGCGCCCGGCGCGGAGCGGCACCTGCACGGTCTCGAAATAGCCTGGGCTCACGAGCCGAATCGAGGGCTCGGGCCAATCCGCCGCCTCCGGCTCGCGGCCGACTACGGCGATCGAGCTGGTGAACCCCGCGTCCAGCGGGTGGCTGCCGGCGATCGCGACGTGCTCGACCCCCGGCAGCGCGGCGAGCCGCGACCGCAACTCCAGATTGAAGCGGTGCGTCTCGGGCCACCTCGGCCACTTGCTGAAATCCCGTGGATAGCGGCTGGGGGGGAGCTGATACTGCGCCTTCACCACGCCCGTGGTCGAGAAGCCCGGATCCACCCGCTGGAGCCGGGCCAGGCTCTTGATGAGCAGGCCGGCGCCGATCATCAGCATCACCGCGAGCCCGAGCTCGGCCGCGACCAGCACGGAGCGGAACCGGCGGTGCTCCCGGCCGGCCGAGCCGCCGCGCCCGGCGGCTCCCTGAAGCGCGGACTGGAGGTTGTGCCGCCGGGCCTGGAGCGCGGGGAGGAGGCCGAATAACAGCGCAACCGCGACGGTGATCGCGAGCGACGCGGCAAGGACTCGCCCGTCGATGGCCACCCGGCCGACGCGGGGGATGTCGGCGGGCGCCAACGCGACGAGAAGGTCGAGTCCCCAGAACGCCAGCACGATCCCGAGCGCCGCTCCGCACACCGCCAGCAGCGCACCCTCCACGAGAAACTGTCGAGCGAGGCGTCCCATGCCGGCCCCCAGCGCGCTGCGGACCGTGATCTCCCGCAGGCGGGCCGTGCCCCGCACGAGCAGCAGGTTCGCCACGTTCGCGCACGCGATCAGCAGCACCAGAACCACGGCGCCGAGCAGGACGAGCAACGCCGGCCGTACCGGGCCGAAGACGACCTGCTCGAGCGGTTCCAGATGGGCGCCGCGAGCGTCGTTTTCGGGATAGATGCGCTCCAGATCGGCCGCGATCGCATCGAATTCCTGCTGGGCGGTCGCCACGGTCGCCCCGGCGGAGAGCCTGCCGATCACGAAAATCGGATGGTTGCTGCGGGGACTGACCGCGGGATTGGGGCGCAGCGGTGCCCACACGTCCACCCGGGAGGCGCCACCGCGATCGGCGAAGCCACGCGAGTAGTCGGCGGCCTTGAGAACCTGAAGCAAGCCGAAATCCGCGCCTCGTGGCAGCACCCCGATGATCTGGCGCGGGACGTCGTTGATGCTGATCTGCCGCCCGATCACGTCCGGATCGCGGGCATAGTGCTGCTGCCACAGCTCCTCGCCGATCAGGACCACGTTGGGCGCGCCCGGCCGGTCATCCTCGGCCGCGAAGCCGCGACCGAGGAGAGGTCTGATACCCAGCGCCGGCAACCACTCGTAACTGATCCCCACGGCGGCCAGTCGCCTGGGCTCGCCTGCCTCGGGCGTGAGGTTGACCTCGCCCGCGTTGAACGCCGCCAGTTGCTCGAAGCGGGTGCTGCGCCGCTGAAAATCGAGGTAGTCGGGAACGGACGCCGGCTCGTGCATCGTCCCGCTCTTGCGATCGGTCTCCCACACCATCACGAGCCGGTCCATGTCCTCGAAGGGAGCAGGACGCAGCAGCACGCCGTCCACGACGCTGAAGATGGCCGTATTGGCGCCGATGCCGAGCGCGAGGGTGAGCAGCGCGGCGAGCGTGAAGCCGGGGCTCGCGCGGAGCTGGCGGAGGGCGTATCTGAGATCCTGTAGCACTGTGTCCATGTAGGTGCCTGGTGTCAGGTGTCTGGTGTCAGGGGTGGCGGGCCGGCATCAGGTTCCCCTCACACCTGACACCCGGCACCCGACACCTATTCCGTTCGCAACGCCACCATCGGATCCACCCGGCTCGCCCGCCGGGCCGGCAGGTAGCTGGCGAGCAGCGCCACCGCCAGCATCAGGCC
>JBOHSP010000157.1:0-3672 GCA_050733275.1 Gemmatimonadales bacterium | reverse complement strand
CTGCTGCGCGATGGGCGGTACGTCCATCGCGGGCGCAGGCGCGGGCGATTGACGCGGCGCGGCCGGCACGCCCCCCGGCGGCCCCGACGTGATGTCGGCCAGGTCGTGCCGGCGGCCTCCGGCGCCGAGATCCGGCGGGCTCCCGGGCGGCTCTGCCGGCATGGCGGGGATATCCCGGAACGTCGGCTGCATCGCGACGCTGATGTGTCGGGCGCCGCTGGCGAGCAGGCGCGCGGCGACGTCATCCGTCTCCGGGGGCTCGGCGAGCGCCCGCAACAGCTCGAACGTCTCCTGCAGCGGCGGATTGGAGGGGATCGTGATCTCGCCGATGGCGTGGAACTCCAGGCGTTGCGCCAGCGCGTCGAGCGGAGCACCGCCGAGCGACGTCCCATTCACCACGAGGCGGCCGTCGCGCGCCGCCAGCGTGGCGCCGTGCTGCTTGAGCATCGCCACGAGCGCTCGGAACTCCCGCTTCTGCTCCTCTTTGGCTGAGGGATCGCGGAAATGCTCCAGGGCGCGCGCGAAAACGGCGGCGAACGCGTGCGAGTCGACCATGGGGGTGGGCAATTTAACGCTTCCCGTCCCGCGGCGCCGTGGCTAGTGTTCCCGCATGCTCGCCAGCGCCATGCCGTTCGCCGCGATTGTCACCGCATACCCGCAGGATACGCTCACGCCGGCCGCGCGGCGCGTACAGGCCGACGTGCCATTTCTCGCCGCCGGCGCCGAGCTGCGACTCACGGCCGTGTTGGGCAAGAGGGGCTCATGAGCGAGCGGGTGGCCGGCGCCTCGGCGCCCGAGGCGGCGAAGATCGTGCGCGCGCTGCGCGCCGCGCATCTCCACGATACCACTCGAGCCGAGCTGCTCCAGATGGCGTGCGAGCGGCTGCGGGCGCTCGGCGCGCCCTTTACTTCCGTGTACGCCTACATGCTGCACGGCGACACCCTCGTGCTGGAGGCGTTCGCCGGGCGCGAAACGGAGCACGTGCGCATCGCCGTGGGCGTCGGGGTTTGCGGCACGGCGGTGGCGCGACGTGAGGACCAGAACGTGGCCGATGTCGGCACGGCGGCCAACTATCTCGCGTGCAACACGGAAACGCGGTCGGAGCTGGTGGTGCTGATCCGCCGCGGCGAGCACATCCTCGGCCAGCTCGACATCGATTCAGACGTGCCCGCCGGGTTCGGGCCCGCCGAGCACGCGACAGTCAAGGAAGTGGCGGACGCGCTCGCGGTACTCCTCTGATGCTGTCAGCGGTCAGCTCTCAGCTGTCAGCTATCAGCAGGCTGATGACTGATGGCTGATGGCTGATAGCATCATCTCCGTTAACGGAGTTCGCCTGTTCACCCGCCGCGTGGGCAGCGGCCCGCTGGTCATCGTGCTGCACGGCGGTCCCGGCGCCCATCACGACTATCTCCTGCCGCAGTACGACCTCCTCTCCCGGAATGGAGAACGCACGCTGTTCTATTACGACCAGCGCGGCGGCGGCCAGTCTGCCGTTTCGCGCGGGACGCCGGTCGGCTGGCGCGAGCACGTGGCCGACCTGGACGCTTTGCGCGATAAGCTCGGGCTCGACCGGATGACGCTGTGCGGCTATTCGTGGGGCGGCCTGCTCGCCTTGCTCTATCTGATCGAGCATCCCTCCTGCATCGAGCGCCTGGCGCTCGTCTCGCCGGCGGCACCGACGGTGACGCTGCGGCGGCAGTTCGACGCCGAATTCGCGCGCCGGCAGGCCGCGCCCGAGATCCAGCGCGAGCGCGAGGCGCTGCGGGCGAGCGGGCTGCGCGAGCGCGACCCCGAGACCTACCAGCGGCGGGCGTTCGCGCTTTCGGTGGCCGGCTACTTCCGCGATTGGCGTGCTGCGGATCGGCTCACGCCGTTCCGCGTGACCGCCCGCACGCAGCAGGCGGTATGGGACAGCCTGGGGGAGTACGACATCCTCGAGCAGCTCCGCGGCATGACGTCGCTGCTCGCGCTGGTGCCGGCACTGGTCCTGCACGGCACCGACGACCCGATTCCGATCTCCGGCTCGCGCGCCCTCGCGGACGCGCTCGGCGCACAACTCATCGAACTCCCCGCAGGCCACTGCCCGCACGTAGAGGCTACGAACGAGTTCGTGGGCGCGCTGGACGGCTTCTTTCCCCGGCGGTGAGAGCGACGCCGTTCCGGCTCGTCTTTGAATCGCTCGCGGCCGAGCGCTTTCCCGCGATCGCCGCGGTGCTCGAGCGCGAAGCGATTTCGTCCGCCGAGCGCGACCACTTTGTGCTGCTCGAGCCGGTGGCCCGGCTGCTGCGCGACATCGTGCCGGAAGATGCCGGCGCCGAGGCGCTCGAGGCGCACCTGTTGCTGCTCCATCACGCGTACCGTCACTGGGCCGCGCACGGCTGGGTCTATCGCGTCGGTGAACCCACGCTCGCGCGCGCCGCGGCGGGACCGCGCATCACCTCGCACCTGCCCCGCCCCGCGCTCTACCTCCAGGTGCCGGAGCTGCGCGTCTGGGGTACGCCCACCCCGGACGCGCCGCCCGAGCCGCTCGACGGCGTGTTCGTGACGGAAACGACCGCACCGGGGGCGATTGCCGCGCTCGCGATCTTCGGCATGCGCGCGGGCCGCCCTGGCTTCAGCGCGGTGGGCCTCGAGGGACGCGCCGACGCCGACGATCCGGCCGGCGGCGAGATCGCGGTGGCCGCGGCGCGCGAGGACGGGTCGGCGGCGTTCGCCCCGTCGCTCAGCGGCGGCCGCGAGGCCGGCGTCTACTCCGTCGCCAACGCCGGCGAGCTGCTGCTGCTCACGTGCCGGCTGCTCGCGCTGCTCCCGGTGCCAACGGCGCGGGATGCGGGAAGCGGGATGCGGGATGCGTCGGAAACGGTTATCGATCTGCCCTAACGCATCCCGCATCTCGTATCCCGTATCTCGCATCCCGCATCCCGCCGGGTTACGTTCCCCGATTCATGGACAAACACGCCCTCCGCGCCGTGCTCGAGCAGGTGGCCGCGTTTCTCGAGCTCCAGGGCGCGCCGCGGGCCAGCATCCGCGAGGCGCAGGCCGCCGCAGCCGCCGAGCTCGCGGCGTCGGGCGGCACCCGCTCGTCCGTCCTGGACGAGCTGCGCGAGCAGATCCCGCCAGGCCTCGTCGAGATGCTGCGGATTCCGGGGCTGGGCGTCGCGAAGGTCCGCCGGGTCCACGAGCTGCTGCATATCGAGTCGCTGGCCGAGCTCGAGGCGGCCGCCGCCGACGGCCGGCTCGCGGCCCTGCCGCGCTTCGGCCGCAAGACCGCCGCGAACGTGCTCAAGGGCATCGCCGCGCTGCGCGAGGCGAGCACGTTCCGCCTGCTGCATCACGCGCTCGACGAGGCCGGGACCGTCGCCGCCGCCCTCGCCGGCCTCGACGGCGTGCGCCGGGTCGAGATCGCCGGCAGCGTGCGGCGGCGCCGGGAGCTGATCCGCGACCTCGACTTCGTGGTGGTCCACGCAGGCGCGGGCTCCGCCGACACGGTGATCCGGCGGCTGCACGACGCCCCCGGGGTGATCGAGCTCGCCGGCCGGGAAGGCGCCGTCACCTTGCGGTTCGCGTCGGGCTCGCTCGTGGACGTATTTCTCGCGCCCGCCGCGGAGGCGGGGCTCGCGCTGGTGCGCGCGACCGGCTCGCGCGAGCACGTCGCGCAGCTCGAGGCGCGCG
>JBOHSP010000156.1:0-6061 GCA_050733275.1 Gemmatimonadales bacterium | reverse complement strand
CCGGCGACGAGCCGTAACAATCCGGGCACGGGGACGTCCACGTTGCACGTGATTGCCGACATCGATGCCAACGACGATCCGGCCGTGATCGGCGGATTTGTGACCGAGTACGTCGTCTCGGTGCGGACCGGCGCGGGCGCCGTCGTCTCGGGCGCCACCGTGACCATCCGCAATCCGGCGCTCGGCACCTTAACGTTACCGGAGACTGGCACCGGCACCGGCGACTACTTCCTCACGGGCAACACTTTCCCGTCCGGCGATTTCCAGCTCGACGTCGTGCGGGGCACCGACAACGTGCACAACGTCGTCGTCGGTGGACCCGGCGTCCACGACATCACCGCGCCGGTCGCGAACTCGACGGCCACCGCGCTCCAGCCGATGACCGTGCGCTGGACGGTCCCCTCGCGTGCCAAGTCGGCGGAGATCGAGTCACGCGATCACGGACCCGTGACGCTGCCCGACACGGGCGTGTACGTCATCCCTGGGGCTGACAGTCCCGCGCGTCCCGATCAGCGGATCCGCGTGTTCCGCTTCAACGAGGTGGACATCGCCGGCGGGCTGCTCGGCTCGCGTTTGCGGGTGACAGTGCGGAAGACCGTCGAGCCGATCAACGTGCAGTAGCCGCGGCCCAGCAGCGAGGACGCCCGCCTTTTGGCGGGCGTTTTCGTTTATGCGAACTAATCCCAGCAGCGGATACCGTTGTTGCGGGGGAGTGGGCAGGCTACGCACATCGCCGTCATCAGAGAAGACGACTCATGAAGATCCGGACGCACGACCTTATCGCCGCAACCGCCCTCCTCGCTGGCTCGGCTTGCCGACAGGTCCCCGCCGTCGAGGCGCGTTACCATCGGACCCGCCATCGCGGCAAAGACGTCCACTACTTCCCGCTGACGTTTGGCGTCACGTTCTGACGCGGGGCACCGAATGATTCGGCGGCTGGCATTGGCAGGCGCGCTCGCCCTGCCGCTCGGCCACGATTACGGTTCGGGCGTCGCACCGGCCGGAGTGCCCGTGCGCTGGGCCGAGGGCACGCTGCACGGCTTTCTCGAGCTGCGCACGCTGTCGGACAGCCTGCTCGCCCACGGGGCTCAGCTCCAAATCCCGCGCGATACGCACATCGAAAGCCGCCTGGAATTCGACTTCGGCGACGGCTCTGTGTTCCGAGAGTCCGTGACCTTCACGCAACGCGGCGTCTTCGCGTTGCAGCGCTACCACCTGGTCCAGCGAGGCAACGCGTTCGCAGTGGATCTCGACGCGCAGCTCGACCACACCGGCGAATACGTCGTGCAGACGCGGTCCCACGAAGACGGCAAGGAGGAGCGCTTTACTGGCAGGCTCGATGTGCCGGCGGATCTCTATAACGGATTGATTCCCGTGATCGCCAAGAACCTGCCACCGGATCACGGCAGTACGGTTCATGTCGTCGCGTTTACGCCGCAGCCACGAGTGATCGAACTGGAGCTCATTCCTGAGGCGACGAACCCGCTGCGCTTCGGATCGCGCACCGCGACGACCGTCCACTTTACGCTCAAACCACACCTTGGCCTGTTGCTCGGCATTGGGGCGGCGCTCACCGGCAAATCCCCGCCGGACAGCCACTTGTGGATCGTGACGGAGGACGTCCCGGCGTTCGTGCGATTCGAGGGGCCGTTGTACGAAGGGCCCGTGTGGCGCATCAATCTGACCACCCCTCGCTGGCCCGAAACCCCGTAGACAGTGGCATGACCGTCGCTACGCTGCGGCCCGACGAGCACTGCGCCTGGAAGAGCGAGTCTCTGCTCATCGTCGACCGGCACGGCGAGTGCGGCGACGACACCCCCCTGGGTGGCTTCTATTACCGGGAAACGCGCTACCTGCGCACGCTGCGCCTGCGCATCAACGGACGGCCTCCCTGGCTGTGCCACGTCACGGCGGCGGCGCCCGACCACCTGCTCTTCGACTACACCCACCCCGAGCTGACCAATTTCGGCGGCGGCGGCAGCGGGCAGGCCGACGACGCGGTGACGCCTGACGAAGCCGGCATTCCCCACCGCGCGCTGGATCTGCGGGCGACCTATGTCGTCGGTCTCGCGACGCTGCGCGTCGACCTGGTGCTGACCAACCGGTCGCGACAGGAAGTCGAGCTGGAGTTGGGGTGGTTCCTCAGCGCGGATTTCGCGGATCTCACGGAGGCCCTGGCCGAGGCGCGGCAGGTGGAGGCGAGAGTCGGCGCGGACCTCCTGCCCAATGGGCTCGAGTTCTCCTGGGAACACCCCGAGTTGCCGTATCGGACCCGCTGCGTCGCGAGCGGTCCGGGGGATTGGCGCCGGTCGCCCGCGCGGCTCGCCAGCCTCGTGCGGCTGCGCCCTCAGGAGCCGGCGCAGTTTCTTCTCACGGTTGACGCAGTGGACTACTTACAGCCCCTCGCGCCGGCAGACATCGAGCGACGCGAACGGGCACTCGAACAATGGCGAGCGGGGCTGACGCGGTTCACGATGGCGGAAAACCTCGGGGCGGACGCAGTCCTGCGCGATCAGATCCGCGACTTCGCGTCGTTCCCCCTGCTCGATGGCGCGCCCGACGAGTGGCTCGCGCCCCAGGCCGGCGTCCCGCTCTACCCCGCCCTGTTCGGCCGCGACGCGATCACGGCCGGTTGGCAGGCCGCCCCGCTCGACCGCGGCATGCAGCTCGACGCCACGCTGACACGGGTGGGACGGCTGCAGGGCCGGACGTACGATCTGTGGCGGGACGAACAGCCGGGCCGGATCATCCAGCAGGTGCGCCAGGGCCCGCTGGCGCGGCTCCACCGCACGCCGCACGGTCGCTACTACGGCGACTTCGCGAGCCCGCTGATGTTCGTCATCGGCCTCGCGCACCTCTACGCCTGGGACGGCCGCCGCGCCACGTTGGCTCGCCATTGGGACACGGCGCGGCGCATCATGGAGTGGGCGGCGACCGACGGCGACCCCGATCGCGATGGCTACCTCGAGTACCTGACGCGCTCCCCCGATGGCGCCAAGCATCAGGGGTGGAAGGATTCCGGGGACGCCGTCGTCTACGAGGACGGGCGTCCCGTGCCCACCCCGGTGGGCACCTGCGAGCTGCAGGGCTACTGGTTCGTCGCGCAGCAGCTCATGGCCGTCTTGAGCTGGATCACGGGGGCGCGTGAGGACGCGCGCGCCTTCTGGCGATCGGCCGCGGAGTTGAAGGAGCGCTTCAATCGCGATTGGTGGATCGCCGCGGATGCCTCGCTGGCGCTCGCGCTCGATCCCGACAAACGGCCGATCCACGCGCCATCGTCGAACATGGGGCAATGCCTCGCCACCGGACTCGTGACCGACGCGCACATGCCGGCCCTCGTCGGGCGGCTGTTCGCGCCGGATCTCTTCAGCGGCTGGGGCATTCGCACCCTTTCGAGCGACCACCGCTCCCACAACCCGATCGGCTATCACCTCGGCAGCGGCTGGCCGGTCGAGAACGCCACCATCGTCTTCGGCCTGCGCCGCTTCGGATTCGAGGTGCGCGCGCTGGAGCTGGCGCGCGCCCTGTTCGATCTCGCAACGCTCTACCCCGGCACGCGCGTCCCCGAATGCGTCGGCGGATACGCGCGCGGCGACTGGCCGAGCCCCGGCGCCTATCCGCGCGCCAACCCGCTGCAGCTCTGGAACACGAGCGGATACGTGATGTTGATGCAGGCAATTCTGGGGCTGCAGCCGGTCGCCCCACTCGACCTGCTGGTGGTCGATCCGGCGCTGCCCACGTGGTTGCCGGAGGTCGTCGTCCACGACCTGCGGCTGGCCGGCGCGATGGCGTCGCTGCGTTTCTGGCGCGACGCGCGG
The DNA here is from genome assembly GCA_050733275.1 of Gemmatimonadales bacterium. GTDB lineage: Bacteria > Gemmatimonadota > Gemmatimonadetes > Gemmatimonadales > GWC2-71-9 > 20CM-2-65-7. The sequence continues at coordinate 2,243 of JBOHSP010000156.1, read as the reverse complement.
GGACACTCCCACGTGGAGGTGCTGCACCGGCGCGGCACGCTTCACGTACTCAAGCAGCCACCCCCGGAGGCGTTAGGTGTGCCGGTCACCGATCGCTTCCGCGCCCTCGTCGACCGTCTGGTACCCGCGTAAAGGAGAGACTCTATGCACATCGCGCTCAAGCCCATCGGTGAACAGGTCATCGTGATCACGGGCGCCTCGAGTGGCATCGGTCTCGCGGCCGCCCGACTCGCCGCGCACGAGGGGGCGGGGGTCGTGCTCGCGGCGCGCAATGCCGCCGATCTCGCGTCCGCCGTGGAGACGATTCGGTCCGCCGGTGGCCGCGCCGTGCCGCAGGTGGCCGACGTGAGCGACCCCGCACAGGTCGCCCAGATCGCCGAGACCGCGCTGCGCGAATATGGCGGCATCGATACATGGGTGAACAACGCCGCCGTCGCGATCTACGGCCGGCTCGTGGACGTGTCGCTCGACGACATGCGGCGGCAATTCGACGTGAACTATTGGGGCCAGGTGTACGGCAGCCTGGTGGCGGTCGAGCACTTGGCCGCCGCGGGCGGCGCGCTGATCAATGTGGCCAGCGCCGTGGCCGACCGCGCCATTCCGTTGCAAGGCAACTACTGCGCGGCCAAGCACGCGCTCAAGGGATTCACCGACGCCCTGCGCATGGAGCTGGCTGAAGCCGGTATCCCGATCTCGGTGACGCTGATCAAGCCGTCCTCGATCGACACGCCGCTGTTCGAAAAGGCAAAAACCTACCTCGGGGTCGAGCCACAGCCGGTGCCTCCGGTGTACGCGCCGGAGCTCGTGGCCGGCGCCATCGTCGCGGCGGCGCAGCGCCCGCTGCGCGACGTCATCGTGGGCGGCATGGGCAAGGTCTTGAGTCTCGCGACGCACGTGCCGCGGCTGGCCGATCGCTACATGCTCCGCTCCACGTTCGCGGCCCAGCTCACCGACGAGCCCGTGGGGAACCGGCCGTCGAACCTCTATGAGCCGGTGGCGCATGACGGCGGCGAGCGGGGACGCAACTGGAAAGGCCGGACCCGCCAGCGCAGCGTCTACACGGGGAGCAAGCTGCATCCGCGGCGCGCCGTTGCCCTCGCCGCGGCGGCGGTGGCGGGCGTGACCCGCGTCGCGCGGCGCTGGCGGCGACGCGACGACATCGATTGATCTGTAGGAGCTAGGCCCGTCGGGCGATTGTACCGCCGCTGCGACTCCCTAGGCTCCGACACCGAACCCCGTCAGGAGGGTGCGCATGCCGGTTCGCGTACTCGGGCATCCCATTCACCAGATGTTGATCGTGTTCCCACTGGGACTCCTGGCCACCGCTGTCGTGCTCGACGTCATCGGCCTGATCGCGGCGCCGGGGCGTTGGCACGAGGTGGCCTTCTGGTTGATCGGCGCCGGCGTACTCGGAGGCCTGCTCGCGGCGCCGTTCGGACTCCTCGACTGGCTGGGCATTCCCGGCGGCACGCGCGCCAGGCGCGTCGGCGCGCTGCACGGGCTCGGCAACCTCGTGGTCGTCGGCGTGTTCGCCGCGAGCTGGCTGCTACGCCGCCCGCTGCCCGCGACGCCCGACGGACTGGCGCTCGGGCTCTCGTTCGTCGGCGGCGCTCTGGCCCTGGTGACGGGCTGGCTGGGCGGGGAGCTCGTCAATCGCCTGGGCGTCGGGGTGGATGACGGGGCGCACCTCAACGCGCCGAGCTCGCTCTCCGGGCGGCCCGCGACCGAAACCCGCCGGATTTAGCCCGTTGGAACGACGCATCGATTTGCACGCGCAGACGCGGAACGTTTCTCGGTAGGAAGGGCTTGTCCTGCGCAGGATACAAGCGTTAGGGCCTGCGGAGGAGGTTTCTCATGAACGTCGGAAGAGCTATCACGGCTGGACTCGCGGGCGGCCTCGCCATGACGGCACTCGGAGCACTGATCCGACTGGCCGGCGTCCCCATGAATGGCGAGATGATGATGGGCACGATGCTCAGCGCGCCCGGCACGGGCGCCTGGCTAATCGGTTTCATGATGCACCTGATGCTCTCGGTCCTCATCGCGCTGATCTACGCCTGGGGCTTCGAGCACGTGACGCATCGGGCGGGTGTGGGCGTAGGCCTCGGATTCGCGCTGATTCACATCGTGATCGCAGGGATGGTCATGGGCACGTTCCCCGCCATGCATCCGATGATCCCGGAGCAGATGCCCGCGCCCGGGGCGTTCCTGTCCGCTATGGGTGGGACGTTCGTCGCGATCTT
>JBOHSP010000155.1:0-5992 GCA_050733275.1 Gemmatimonadales bacterium | reverse complement strand
CGCCTCGAGGTGCGGCAGGTCGTCGGTGATCCCGGGCAGGACGGGTGCCAGGATGATGCCGGCGTTGACGCCGGCGGCCGTCAGCCGCGCGAGCGCGCGCAGCCGCACCGCCGGCAGCGGCGAGCGCGTCTCCAATGCGCGGATCAGTCGCGCGTCCATCGTGATCACCGACACGTACACCTCGAGCTCGTGGCGCTGCTGCAGCCGCAGCAACACATCGATGTCGCGTGTGACGAGGGGACTCTTCGTGATGATGCCGATCGACAGCCCCTCGCAGCGTGCCAGCCGCGCCAGCACGGCGCGCGTCAACCGGAACCGCCGCTCGGCGGGCTGATAGGGATCGGTCGCCGTGCCGATCACGATCGTCTCCCCCTGCGGCACGCGCCGCAGATCCGCCTCCAGCGCGCCGGCGATCTGTTGCTTCACGAAGATGCGGCGCTCGAACGCTTCCCAGCCGCCCGGTCCCCGAAACTCCGCGAACTCGGCCGCGGTCAGCCGGCCGGCATCGCGCGCCCGCTCGACGACGTAGCGGTGCGCGTAGCGGGCGTAGCAGTAGCTGCAGCCGAACTCGCACCCCACGTAGGGATTGAGCGACCAGTAGTCCATCCCCGTCTGGCTCGGCGGGTTGAGCACGCGCTGCGGCGTGAGGGCGACGAACTTGGTACCGCGGAGGCGCTGGTCGAGAATCTGGACGGCCGGACGCCCGGACGCCCCGACGCCCGGTAACAACGTGAGTTGGGTCGCCGCCGGGCGACCGGGCGACCGGGCGTCCGGGCGTCCGCCGTCAGTCACAGCACGACCAGCCGCAGTTGGGACAGGTCACGCAGCCGGACTGGTGGGCCGTTTTCTCGCCGCAGTCCGGGCACTTCTCGACATGGCTCATGGCTCCGGCACCTTCGGGGCTGGACCCCGAAGCTAACCCGAAGCCAGCTAGTCAGGCAAGGCGCCGGCGCCAGGCGTAGTAGACCGGAATCCCGAGCGCCACGATGACCAGGCCCGGCCAGGTGTACAGCGGCTTCTGGATCAACAGGTTGACGCAGATCAGCCCCGTTGCCGCGACGTACAGCGCGGGCAGCCAGGGATATCCCGGCGCGGTGACGGGACGCGGCAGGTTGGGCTGGGTGATGCGCAGCCGGATCAGGCCGACCACGGTCACCATGTAGAACAGCACGGCGGCGATGATGATGTAGTTGAGCAGGTCGCCGTAGGTTCCCGAGAGACACAGCAGCGACGTCCACACGGCCTGGATCACCAGCGCGAATGCGGGGGTGCGGTGCGTCGGGTGGAGCTCCCCGGTGCGGCGGAAGAAGAGGTCGTCGCGCGCCATCGCGTAATAGACCCGGGCACCCGCCAGAATCAGTGCGTTGTTGCAACCGAACGTCGAAATCATGATGGCGACGGCCATGATCCTGAGGCCGGGGTCGCCGAACATCTGCTGCAGCGCGGCCGTGCCGACGGGCGGCCGGCCTTCCGTCCACGTTCGCGCGATTTCGCCGCCGGGCAGGACGTGCAGGTAGGAAACGTTCGCGAGCACGTACAGCACCGTCACGATCAACACGCCCACCGCCATGGCGAACGGAATATCCTTTTCGGGGTTCTTCATCTCGCCGGACGCGAAGCCGACGTTGTTCCAGGCGTCCATCGAGAAGAGCGCCCCGACCATGGCGGCGGCGACGATCGGGATCAGGGCGACGGTGAACCCGGTTGCGGGCCAGAACCCGGCGCCGAAGTTGGCGGCGATCGCCTCGGCGTTGCGGCCGATGGTGACGCCCAACAGAATCAGCGCGATCAGCGCGCTGGTCTTGATGACCGTGAGCGTCGTTTGGATGAGCGCGGCGGTGCGCACGCCGCGGACGTTGATCCACGTCAGCACGATGACCGACAAGATCGCGAACAGGCGCTGGCCGGAGACGCCGAGGTTGTACCCGCCGATTTCGCCGCCCAGGAAGATCCGCTCCGAAAGGGCGGGGACCAGCACCGCGGTGAAGCGCGCGAACGCGACGGCGACGGCCGCGATGGTAGCGGTCTGAATGACGGTGAACAACGTCCACCCATACAGAAAGCCGAACAGGGGCGAAATGCCTTCGCGCAGGTAGACGTACTGGCCGCCCGCCTTGGGATACATCGCCGCCAGCTCGCCGTACGTGACCGCGCCCAGCAGCGTGACGAGGCCCGCGACGGTCCACACGGTGAGCAGCAGCCCTGGGCTCTGCACCTCCCGGATGATGTCCCCGGACACGATGAAGATGCCGGAGCCGATCATCGATCCGACGACCAGGGCGGTGGCGTCGAGCCGCGAGATGGCGCGGACGAATTCGGCGCGGGGCGACGACGGGGCGGGAACGGGGGCGCCAGGGATCGCGGTCATGGAGCGAGAACCTAGTGACGGTTTGGAAGCCCCGCTATCTTTGGCGCGCACACCTCCGGGAGAATTGCGTGCGCCTGCTGCCCCGCGAAGAGGAGTTTTTCGACCTGTTCATCGAGGTCGCGAACCGCAACAAACAGGCGGCCGATCATCTCCGCGAGCTGTTCGACGCCGCGCCGGACCGCCGCACCCCGATCGTCGACGCGCTGAAGCGCCTGGAGCACGAGGCGGACCAGGTGACGCACGAAGTCGTCAACCGGCTCGACCGCACGTTCATCACGCCCCTGGACCGCGAGGACATCCATCAGCTCGCCTCCGATCTGGACGACGTGATGGACGCGATGGACGGCACCGCGCGCCGCGCCCAGATCTTCCGGCTGGGCCGGGCGCCCGACGGGGTCCGCCGCATGGTGGGCGTCCTGCAGCGCATGGTCGCCGTGCTGGCCGAAGCGGTGGCGCGCCTCAAGAAGGGCGACGACGTCATGCGCTACTGCATCGAGGCGAAGCAGCTCGAGGAGGAGGGCGACGCGATCTACCACGAAGCCCTCGGCCAGCTGTTCGAGCACGAGCGCGACGCGGTCGAGCTGATCAAGTGGAAGGAGATCTACGACAATCTCGAAGCCACGCTCGACCAGGCGGAAGACGTCGCCAACGTGGTCGAGTCCATCACGATCAAGCACGCCTGATGGCCGATACGGTCTGGCTGGTCCTCGCGATCGTCTTCATCGCGCTGATTTTCGATTTCATCAACGGCTTCCACGACGCCGCCAACTCGATCGCCACCATCGTCTCGACCCGGGTGCTGTCCCCGAGTTTCGCCGTGGCGTGGGCCGCGTTCTTCAACTTCGTCGCCGCGTTCGTGTTCACGACGGCGGTGGCGAAGACGATCGCGACCGGCATCGTGGAGCCGGCCATCGTGGACTCCACGGTGATACTCGGTGCCCTGCTCGGCGCCATCGCGTGGAATCTGATCACCTGGTACGGCGGCATCCCGTCCTCGTCCTCGCACGCGCTGATGGGCGGCCTCGCCGGCGCCGCCATCTCGAAGGCGGGCTTCGCCGCGCTCGTGCTCCCGGGCAAGTGGGTGGCGACGCTGGCGTTCATCTTCCTCGCCCCGCTGCTCGGGATGGTGTTCGCGCTGGCGCTGACGGTGGGGCTGTCCTGGGCGCTGCGGCGCGCCATGCCGCGGCGCGTCGACAAGACGTTCCGGAGGTTGCAGTTGCTCTCCGCCGCGTCGTTCTCGCTCGGCCACGGCGGCAACGACGCCCAGAAAACCATGGGGATCATCGTCGGGCTGCTGGTCGCCGAACAGGACAAGTTCGTGGACTTCCCGATCCAGGCGCTGCATCTCACCACCGCCGACATTCCCCTGTGGGTGATCCTGGCCGCGCACGCCGCGATCGGGCTGGGCACGATGGCGGGTGGCTGGCGCATCGTGAAGACGATGGGCCAGCGCATCACGAAGCTCAATCCGTTCGGCGGCTTCTGCGCCGAGACGAGCGGCGCCGCCCTGCTGTTCATCACCACGTTCGCCGGCATTCCGGCGAGCACGACCCACACGATCACGGGCGCGATTTCGGGCGTGGGCGCCGCGCACCGCTTCTCCGCCGTGCGCTGGGGCGTGGCCGGGCGCATCGTCTGGGCGTGGATCCTCACGATCCCCGCGTCCGCGGGCATCGCGGGGCTCAGCTACCTGCTGCTGCGGCTGGTGCTCTAGGAGGGCTTGCGCGCGCGGATGCGCGCCAGGTCGATCATCCGCACGCCCGCGGCGTACTCGGTCGTCGGCGCGTGCGACAGCGTCGCGAGCCTGTCCATGCTCGCGCTGATGCGGCGCGCCTGGCCGACGATGTTCTCCAGCGAGCGCTTGTCCTCCGGATGCGTGACCCGCGCGTCGCGCTCGAGGAGCTGCGCCTCGGCGAGAATCGCGGCCAGCGAATTGTTGACCTCGTGGCGCATCGCCACCGCCACCTGGCCCACCACCGCCACCCGCTCCCCTTCCATCGCCCGCCCGTAGAACAGGTGGAGCTGCTCCGACAGCCAGCCCACGGAGATCGCGATCGCGCCGTAGGCCACGTAGATCGGAACCGTGATGCGCCAGTCCTGGGGATCGAGCTGCCAGGCCACGAGGTACTGAATGACGGTGAACAGCACCGTGCCCATCACCAGGCCCGACACGGCGCCGTGCATGCCGTAGTGCAGCGACAACACGTAGGCGGGAACGAGCGTGACCAGCCACACGAGGTCGCGGTAGGCGACGTCGCCCGCCGGCACGAACGAGAGCATCAGACTGGGTGCGAGATAGGCGACCGCGCAGTATACCCACCAGCGGCGCGGCAGCGGCGGGCGGTGGGTCATCGGCGTGAACCCCAGGAGATCGAGGACGTGCTGCCGCACGCGGCCGGGCATCAGTCGAGCTTGAGGGTAAGGACCCGCAGCTCCGTCATCTCCTCGATGGCATAGTGCGCGCCTTCGCGGCCGAGGCCCGACGCCTTGGCGCCGCCGTAGGGCAGGCGGTCCACCCGGTAACCGGGGATGTCGTTGCCGTTGACGGCACCGACGTCCAGCTCGGCGTGTAGCCGGAACATCGTCTGGAGGTTGCTCGTGAAGACGCCCGCCTGCAGCCCGTAGGGGGAGGCATTGGCGGCGGCGATCGCCTGCTCGAGCGCGGCGTAGGGCGTGACGGTCACGAGCGGCGCGAACACCTCCTCGCAGTTGACCTTCATCTCGGGGCGGGTCTCGAGCAGCACCGTGGGGTCGAGATACTGCCCGCGCCGCGTGCCGCCGAGCGCCAGCCTGGCGCCGCCCGCGAGCGCGTCGCCGATCCACCGCTCCACCCGCTCGGCCGCCTCGAGCGAGATCAGCGGGCCGACGTCGGTCGCCGGGTCGAGCACGTCGCCCACCCGCAACTGCTGAACGCGGGGAATCAAGGCGTCGAGAAAAGGCGTAGCGACGGATTCGTGGACAAAAATGCGCTGCGTCGAGATGCACGACTGGCCCGCGTACGTGAAGCCGCCGAGCGCGCAGCGCTGCGCCGCCCAGGCGAGATTCGCGTCCGGCTCGATGATGGCCGCCGCGTTGCCGCCGAGCTCCAGGGCGACGCGCTTGGTGCCCGCCCTGGCGCGAATCGCCCAGCCGGCCTGGGCGCTGCCGGTGAACGTGATCAGCCGCACCCGCGGGTCCTCGATCAGGATCTGCGCCACCTCCACGTGGCAGGGCACGACCGCGATCCCGCCGGCGGGGTAGCCGGAGTCGCGCACCAGCTCGGCGAGCCGCAGCGTGGTGAGCGGGTCCTGCGGCGGCGGCTTCAGCGTGAGCGCGGCGCCGCAGGCCATCGCGGGCCCGATTTTGTGGGCCGCGAGCAGCACCGGGAAGTTGAACGGCGTGATCGCCGCGATCGGCGACAGCGGAAAGCGGCGCGTCAGGGCGAGGCGGCCGGTGCCCGCGGGCGCCGCGTCGGCGGGGAGCACCTCGCCCCCGATGCGGGTGGCTTCTTCGGCGGCGTCGCGGAACGCGAAGATCGCGCGGTCCAGCTCGATTCGCGCCTGCGCGATCGGCTTGCCCGCCTCGAGGGCGAGCGTGCGGGCGAACTCGTCCCGCGCGGCCTCGAGCCCCGCGGCGATGGTGCGC
>JBOHSP010000154.1:0-1719 GCA_050733275.1 Gemmatimonadales bacterium | reverse complement strand
GGCGCCGCCCGTGCGCGTGCAGCGGCCGCGTCCTCCCGCGCCACCGCCCGCGCGGCCTGACACGATGCGCCCGGACACGATGCGCCGGGACACGATGCGGCGCGATACGATGCGGGCGGACACCACGCGTCCCGACACGATGCCTCCGCCCTCGGCCGCACCGCCACAACCTCCACCCCCTCCACCATCCTCCCGTGCGTCCGCACGGTAAGCCGTACGCCAACGTCCTCGAGACGATCGGGTGGACACCGCTGATCCGGCTCAACCGCGTCACGCGCGGCGTGCGGACGCCGGTGTACGCCAAGGCGGAGTTCTTCAATCCGGGCGGCTCGGTCAAGGACCGCATCGGACTCGCGATGATCGAAGCGGCGGAACGAGAAGGCCGGCTCCGGCCCGGCGGTTTGATCGTCGAGGCGACGTCCGGCAATACCGGCGTGGGCCTGGCGCTCGCCGCCGCCGTGAAGGGCTATCGCTGCATCTTCACGATGCCCGACAAGATGTCACAGGAGAAGGCGCGCCTGCTGCGCGCGCTCGGCGCCGAAGTCATCATCACTCCCACCGCCGTCCCGGCAGACCATCCCGACAATTACATCATGAAGGGCCGCGCCATCGCCGCCGCGCACGACAACGCCATCTTTGCCGACCAGCACTACAATCCCGTCAATCCCGACGTCCACTATCGCACCACCGGCCCGGAGATCTGGGAGCAGTCGGGTGGCCGCGTGACACACTTCGTCTGCGCGCCCGGGACCGGCGGCACCGTCAGCGGCGCCGGCCGCTACCTCAAGGAGCGGAATCCCCAGGTGCGCGTGATCGCGGGTGACCCCGTCGGCTCGATCTACATCGAGTACGCGCGCACGCATCAGAAGGCCGAGGGGCGCCCCTACAAGGTCGAAGGGATCGGCGGAGACAAGATTCCCACCTCGCTGCACTTCGACATGATCGACGAATGGATCAGCGTCAGCGACAAGGACGCGATGCTGATAACCCGGCGGCTGGCGCGCGAAGAGGGACTGTTCGCGGGCGGCTCGACGGGGGTGAACATCGTCGCGGCGCTCGAGGTGGCCCGGCGGCTCGATGACCCCCAGGGATTCGTGGTGACGGTGCTCGCCGACACGGGCGAGCGCTATCTCTCCAAGGTCTACAACGACGAGTGGCTGCGGGAAAACGAGATGGTGGAGGAGGAGCGGCCCATCGTGGCGCGGCTCGTGGCCGGCAAGGACCGCGAAGCCCCCGCGCTGGTCCACGTCGCGCCCGACGCCTCCGTGCGCCAGGCCTTGAACCTGATGAGCACCTACAACGTGTCGCAGCTCCCCGTGATCGAGCGCGGCGACGGCGTGGGCGCGGTATCGGAGCAGGCGCTGATGGCCCGGGCGATCGAGCAGCCGAAGGTGCTCGACAGCCCCGTCCGCGAGCTGATGGATCCGCCGTTTCCCGTCGTGGACAGCCACTGGCCGGTCACGCGGCTCGCGGCGCTGCTCGGCCGCGGCACGCCGGCGGCGCTGGTGCGGCACAACGGCGCGGTCGTGGGCATCGTCACGCGCTACGATCTGTTGCACCAGCTCGCGGGCATCCGCTGATGCGGATCGTGGTGCTGACCGGCGGGGCGACGGCGGAGCGCGCCGTAGCGTTCGCCAGCGCCGGGCAAATCGTCGCGGCGCTGCGCCGCCGCGGCCATACCGTGCAGGTGGTGGACGTCGCGGGCGGCCGGCTGACCCC
>JBOHSP010000153.1:0-4918 GCA_050733275.1 Gemmatimonadales bacterium | reverse complement strand
GCGCCAGGGCCCGCAGGCCGCGCCACCCGCGGTCGGCGCCGCGCTTATCGTAGGGGATCACGCGGCGCACGGCGGGGTGCGTCTCGAGCAGCGGCGCGGCGGCGGGCGACGTTACCACAAACCCCGGCCCGCCCCGCGCCGCCATCGCCGCGAGGAGCGGCGTCGTGAGGACGACGTCGCCCAGGAACGCGGTCTGAATGACGAGGGTGTCACTCAACCTGCAGCACCGCCAGGAACGCCTCCTGCGGGATCTCCACGGTCCCGACCTGCTTCATCCGCTTCTTCCCCTCGCGCTGTTTCTCGAGGAGCTTGCGCTTGCGGGTGACGTCGCCGCCGTAGCACTTCGCGGTCACGTTCTTCCGGAGCGGGCGGACCGTCGCGCGCGCGATCACCTTCGTGCCGATGGCTGCCTGGATGACGACCTCGAAGAGCTGGCGCGGGATCAGGTCCTTGAGCTTCTCGGCGATCTTGCGGCCCCACTCGAACGCCTTGTCGCGGTGGATGATCACGCTGAACGCGTCCACCGGCTCGCCGTTGAGCAGCATGTCCAGCTTGACCAGATCCGCCGGGCGGTAGGCGAGGAACTCGTAGTCCAGCGAGGCATAGCCGCGCGAGATGGTCTTCAGTTTGTCGTAGAAATCGAGAATGATCTCGGCGAGCGGAAACTCCCACTGGAACTCGACGCGCGTCGGATCGAGGTACTGCATGCCCTGGTACACGCCGCGCCGCTCCTGCCCGAGTTTCATGATCCCGCCGATGTAGTCGGCCGGCGCGAGAATCCGGGCCTTCACGTACGGCTCCTCGATGTGGTTCACCGTGGAGCCGTGCGGCATCAGGCTGGGATTTTCCACGAGATCCATCGTGCCGTCGGTCTTGTGGACGTGGTACTCCACGCTGGGCACGGTGCTGATGAGATCGAGATCGAACTCGCGCTCCAGCCGCTCCCGCACGATCTCCATGTGCAGGAGGCCGAGGAACCCGCAGCGGAAGCCGAAGCCGAGCGCGACGGACGTTTCGGGCTGATAGTGCAGGGAGGCGTCGTTGAGCTGCAGCTTGGCGAGCGAGTCGCGCAGCTCCTCGTACTGCTCGGCATTGGTCGGGTACAGGCCCGCGAAAACCATCGACTGGATCTCGCGGTAGCCGGGGAGCAGGGGGACGGAGCGGTGCTCGGCGTCGAGGACGGTGTCGCCGGCGCGGGTCTCGCGGACGCCGCGGACGTTGGCGACGACGTATCCGACCTCCCCCGCCTCGAGCTGCTCGGTGGGCTTGTGGCCGAACTGGAGGTAGCCGACTTCGTCGACCTCGTAGCGGTCGTCCTGGTGCGCGCCGAACGCGATCTTCATCCCCGGGGCGATGACACCGTCCACGACGCGGATGCTGGGGATGGCGCCACGGAAGCGGTCATAATACGAGTCGAAGATCAGTGCCCGCAGCGGCGCGTCGCGGGTGCCGCGCGGGGCCGGCACGCGCCGCACCACGGCCTCGAGCAGCTCCGGCACGCTGGTGCCTTCCTTGGCCGAGATGCGCAGGATCTCGGCGGGGTCCGAGCCGATGAGGTCGTGCAGCTCCTGGGCGCGCCGGTCGGGCTCGGCGCCGGGGAGATCGATCTTGTTCAGCACCGGAATGATCTCGAGCCCCGCGTCCATGGCGAGCAGCAGGTTGGACAGCGTCTGCGCCTGAATGCCCTGCGACGCGTCCACCACGAGGATCGCGCCCTCGCAGGCCGCGAGCGAGCGCGACACCTCGTAGGTGAAGTCCACGTGCCCCGGGGTGTCGATCAGGTGGAGCTCATACAGCTGACCGTCTTTCGCGTGGTAGCTCATGCGCACGGCGTTCAGCTTGATCGTGATGCCGCGCTCGCGCTCGAGGTCCATCGTGTCGAGCACCTGCTCGCGCATCAGCCGCTTGTCCAGCGTGCCGGTCAGCTCGATGAGCCGGTCGGCCAGCGTCGATTTCCCGTGATCGATATGGGCGACGATGCAAAAATTGCGGATATGGTCCTGCCGCATGGCGCAGAATATAGTGGGGCGGGGGCGGGGGTTCGGCGTCTCCCTAGGCGTCTCGGCGTCTATGGTTTATTATTCTCATTGCCTACCGTATGCCCTCCATAACCGGTTGGTTTGACCCCTCACCCCAAGGCGGCTTTCTTCGCCTCCGCGCCAACAGCTACTTGCCGGCGCGGGGCGACCCGCCGGTAAAGCTGCGCGGCCTGCGCCGGGGTGACCTGCTCACGCTGGAGAACGGCCGCGTCGTCACCGTCAACGGTCTTCCCGCCGAGCGGCTCGACGGCCGTCCCGAGTTCGCCAAGCTGGGCGCCGTGCATCCCAGCCGTCCCCTCACGCTCGAGACGCCGGGCGCGTCGGGACCGCGGACGGCCATGACCCAGCGCGTCGTGGATCTGGTGTGCCCCTTGGGGTTCGGCCAGCGGGCGTTGATCGTGTCGCCGCCGAAGGCGGGCAAGACGATGATGCTCCAGGCGATCGCCGAAGCCGTTGCGGAAAACCATCCGCAGGCGGTGCTGTTGATCCTGCTCGTGGACGAGCGGCCCGAAGAGGTGAGCGAGATGGTGGACTGGGGGCGCGGCGAGGTCGTGGCGTCGAGTTTCGACCTGCCGCACGAGCGCCACGTCGCGGCGGCCGACATGGTATTCGAGCACGCGCGCCGCCAGGTGGAGCTGGGTCGCGACGTCGTGGTCGTGCTCGACTCGCTGACGCGCCTCGCCCGCTCGCACAATACGACCGAACGGGGCAGCGGGCGCACGATGACGGGGGGCCTCGACGCCAACGCGCTCGCCAAGCCCAAGGCGCTGTTCGGCGCCGCCCGCGCGGTGCCGCCGCCTGGGGGCGGTTCGCTCAGCGTCATCGCCACGGCGCTGGTCGAAACCGAGAGCCGCATGGACGATGTGATCTTCGAGGAGTTCAAGGGCACGGGCAACGCCGAGCTGCGGCTCAGCCGGGCGCTCGCCGACCGCCGCATCTATCCGGCCGTCGACATCGCGGCGAGCGGCACGCGCCGCGAGGAGCTGCTCGCCCCGCCGGACGTCACCGCGGCGAAACACAAGCTCCGGCGGGACCTGGTCGGTCTCCCCCCGGAACAGGGGATGCAGGCGCTGCTCGAGCAGCTGCGCCGCACCAAGACGAACGCCGAGCTGCTCGCGTCGGTCCGTTAGTCGCTTCCCGTCACGATCCGCTTGTAGCTGTCGGGATTCCACTTGGGGCGCTCGGCGGCGTTCGCCACTTCCAGCCCCAGATAGAACACCAGCTTCACGATTCGCGCCTGCTTCTCGGCGTCGATCTTGTCGGGCGAATCGCTCGGCCGGTGATAGTCCGCGTGGGTGCCGCTGAAGAAGAACAGGATGGGCACGCCCTCGCGAGCGAAGTTGTAGTGATCGGACCGGACGTAGAATCTCTCCTGCGGCCAGGGGTCGTCGATCGGGCTCATGTTCAGCTCCGGATGCGCCGCAGCGACGCGGTGCAGCGTGGCGCCGAGATCGGAGTGCTCCTTGCCGATCACGACGACCGTGTCCTTCCAGTTCCGCCCCACCATGTCGATGTTGAGATTCGCCACCATGTTCCCGGTCGGCACCGGCGGGTTCGCGGCGAAGTACGCGCTGCCCCACAGCCCCTTTTCCTCGCCGCTCACGGTGAGGAAGATCATCGAGCGCTTGGGCCGCGGGCGCAGACGCGCGAAGGCCTCGGCCAGCTCGACCACGCTGATCGTGCCCGACGCGTCATCGTCGGCGCCGTTGTAGATGCTGTCCCCGTTGACGGCCCGGCCCACGCCCACGTGGTCCATATGCGCGCTGAACACGACGTACTCGTTCTGGAGCCGCGCATCGCTGCCCTGGAGCACGCCGACGACGTTGGGGGCGGCGAGCTCCCGCACCCGGGCGTGCACGTGCAGCTGGGCGCCGCGCAGCGGCGTGGCGCTGAAGCTCGTGGCCCGCTGCTGCTCGGCCAGATCGATGCCGAGCCGCGCCAGCAGCGGCTGCAACGTCGCGTTGCGGATGGCCAGCACCGCCGGCACATCGGGCTCGCGGGTGGGGTCACGCCGCATGGGGCGCCGGCTGCGCGCCGTGAACTGCGCCCACGCCGAGTCGCTCGCCCCGTTCGGCAACACGACGCCGGCGGGGCGCCAGGCCAGGATCCGCTGCCGCTCCGCGCGGCTCCGGACGCTGCCGGTGACCACCAGCATTTTGCCGGCCAAGGCGGCCGTGTCGCCGCTGACGCCGCTCAGCGGTCCCGCGAGCACCACCAGCTCTCCGGTGTAATCGCCGCTCTGGAACATATTGTCAGCGAACAGGAAATCGGTGCCGTAGGCCAGCGAGACGGCGTTGCCCCCCGGGAGGTGGGCGAACGCCGCCGAGCTATCGCCCACGAACTCCACGAGCGGGTAGCGCTGCACGAACGTGCCGTTGTCACCGCCCGGCGCGAGCCCCACGCGCCGGAACTCCCGGGCGATGTACGCCGCGGTCTGTTCCAGCTCGGGACTCGGCGTATCGCGGCCGCGCATGGAGTCGTCGGCGATCACCGCGATCCGGCGGCGCAGGTCTGCGGGCGTGATCGACTGCACGGCGCGCTGCACGGCGGCAGACGACTGGGCGGCAGCGATAGCAGGTGCGAACAGAAGGGCGAGCAGCACGTGACGCACAAGCAACCTCGGGTACAGGGTGGTGGAACTGGAAGCAGCGGGCTGCAAAGCTAACGCGCCCGACCAGGAGTTACCACGATCGGGCGCGCCAGCCGCGACTGCCGGGTTTCAGCCTGCACCCGCTCAGGGCTTGCGGCGCCGTACCTCCGGCTCGCTGCGCGGCTTGGGCTTCGGCGCCTCACGCCGCGGCTCGGCGCGCGGCCGCGACGTCTGTCCCCGCGGCTCGTTGCGGGGGCTTGCCCGCGGCTCGTTGCGGGGGCTCGCCCGT
>JBOHSP010000152.1:0-2420 GCA_050733275.1 Gemmatimonadales bacterium | reverse complement strand
CGGTGGCCACGGTCGTGCCGCGCCTCGCGCGCACGCTCGAGGATTGGGGGGATACCGCCGTGCCGCTGCCGCCCGGGCGATGGCGCAACGCGCTGACCGACGACGCCTGCGGCGATCGCGTGCCCGTGGGCGAGCATTTCGCGCGCTTCCCCGTGGCGCTGCTCGTGCGCGAATGATCTTCCGGGTATGGGCGCCGCGGACGCGGGCGGTGACCCTGGTACTCGACGGGGCGCGCGTGCCGATGCGTGCCGGCGCGTCGGGTTGGTGGAGCGGAGACGTGCCCGCGGCGCCCGGCGCCCGCTATCGCTTCGCGCTCGATGACGGCGAGCCGCTCGCCGACCCGCGCAGCCACTCGCAGCCGGACGGCGTGTTCGGGTCATCCATGGTAGTGGATCACGCGGCGTTTCCCTGGACGGATGCGGGATGGCAGCCGCCGCCCTTGGCGGCGGGCGTGATCTACGAGCTGCATGTCGGCACGTTCACGCCGGAGGGCACGTTCGCGGCGGCGGTCGCGCGCTTGGACCACCTGGCCGCCCTCGGCGTGACGCACGTCGAGGTCATGCCGCTCAACGAATTCGCGGGGACGCGCGGCTGGGGCTATGACGGCGTGCTGCCGTTCGCGCCGCACCACGGCTACGGCGGCCCCGAAGGCTTCAAGCGGTTCGTGAACGCCTGTCACGCGCGGGGGCTCGCCGTACTGGTGGACGTGGTCTACAACCACTTCGGGCCCGAAGGCAACGTCGCGGACCGCTACGGACCCTACACCACCGAGCGCTACCGGACTCCGTGGGGGGCCGGAATCAATTTCGACGGCCCGGGGAGCGACGCGGTGCGGCGCTTCTTCTGCGACAGCGCCGTGATGTGGCTGCGCGACTATCACTGCGACGGCCTGCGCATCGACGCGATCCATGCCATCACCGACATGTCGGCGCGGCACGTCCTCGAGCAGCTCGCGCTCGAGACCGAAGAGCTGAGCGCCCACCTCGGGCGGCCGCTCACGCTCGTCGCCGAAAGCGATCTCAACGACCCCCGGCCTGTCCGCCCCCGGGAGGCGGGCGGGTACGGGCTGCACGCGATGTGGAGTGACGATTTTCACCACGCGATGCACGTGACGCTCACGGGCGAGCGTGACGGCTACTATGCCGATTTCACGCCGTTCACCGACGTCGCCCGCGCCCTGGAGCGCGGGTTCGTGTACGAGGGGCAGTACGCCCCCCATCGCGGCCGCTCGCACGGCCGGCCGGCGCGGGGAATGGTGCACGGCCGGCAGCTCGTGGCGTGCTTGCAGAACCACGACCAGGTCGGCAACCGCGCGCGCGGCGACCGCTTGAGCCACCTCGTTTCGGCCGACCGCTGCCGGGTGGCGGCCGCGTTGCTGTTCACGGCGCCGTTCATCCCCCTGGTGTTTCAGGGCGAGGAGTGGGGCGCGACGTCACCGTTCCCCTATTTCTGCGATCATACCGACGCGGAGCTCGTGCGCGCGACGCGAGAAGGCCGCCGGCGGGAGTTTGCGGCATTCGGCTGGAAAGCCGGGGACATTCCCGACCCGCAGGATCCCGCCACGCATGCGGCCGCGCGACTGTGCTGGGAGGAAATGGACGCCGAGCCGCACCGGACGATGCTCGCCTGGTACCGGCGGCTCATCGCGCTGCGCCGCGCCGACCCCGATCTCACCGACGGGCGTCTGGACCGCTGCCGGGTGGCGGCCGACGCCCAGCGAGGCTGGCTGACGGTGCGGCGCGGGCGGGTGCTCGTCGCGGCCAATCTCGGCCGCCGCGCGCACGCGATCCCGCTCGAGGGCGAGCCGGCGACAATGCTCGCGGCCGCCGGCGATGTAGAGATGAGCGAGGCCGATGCCGGGACAGTAACGCTCGGCCCCGACGCGGCTGCCGTGTTGGGAGTGGGAGGGGATTGAACGTCAGACGACGCTACGTCGCCCGGTCCTATCACGTAGCGTCGTAGCGTCGCCGGCTATTTCACGACGGTCGTATTGCGTCCGCGGCCCGCCATCGCGATCAACAGGATGATCACGATCAGGGCGATGACGCCGATCGCGATCCAGACGGGATTGGTGTACCACGCGCCCTCCGGGTCATCATCCAGATCGACTTCGACGTCCTGCGCCGCCGCGAGCGGGGCGGGGACCCCGGCCGTCACGGCGCTGAGCCGCGGCGTCGGCACTGGGGCGACGGCCGGGACCACGGCGTGAGTGGTCGGCGCGGCGTGCGCCGGCGACACGGGTACGGCCGCCCCGGTCATCAGCAACACCGCCGCTGTGGTGACGAGCATCGAGGGGAATCGCATATTTCACTCCGATTGGATGGCAATAGGGTTCGGAGGTAATACTCGGGGACGCGGAGATCGGCCTCGTCTCCGGATTCGTCTCCGGATTAATGCTGACGAGCGGAGGGGTCATGGCG
>JBOHSP010000151.1:0-4287 GCA_050733275.1 Gemmatimonadales bacterium | reverse complement strand
CTGCAGCAGCGCCACGATGTCGGGATGCCGGGCCAGGAAGGCGAACTGCGCAGCGAGCGCGGCCCGCAGCCGCTCGAGCGGAGGACCGCCGGGCGGGGCCAGTGCCGCCAGCGCCGCTTCCAGTTCGCCGGCGGCCGCGGCGAGCACGGCGTGGAAAAGCCCGCGCTTGGAGTGGTAGTAGTAGAACAGCAGCTGCTTGTTGACGCCGGCGCGGCGGGCAATCTGGTCCACGCGCGCACCGGCAAAGCCGCGGCGCGCGAACTCGTGGCGCGCCGCGGCCATGATACGTAATGCCCGGTCGTTACTGAGCTTAGGTGGCAAGTTCTGATTTCATCAACCAAATGGTTGATGAAATCTAATGCCCCTCGTCCGGTGCCGCCACCGGCGCCCTGCTCGGCCGCAACTTCATCGGCCAGGCGACGCCGAGGTCGTTCCAGTTCAGCAGGGCGTTGAAGGCGAGCGCGAAGCTGCCCTGCGTCTCCCACCGCCAGAACGGGCGGATCGCGAACAGCACGGCGTGGCCCCTGCCTACGGGCGCGTCGATGACGGCCGGCCGGCCGGCGAGTTCCTCGCCGTGGACGAGCAGGCCGGAGAGCCGCAGCGAGTCGCGCTTCGCATGAAACGCGAACACGACCCGCGGCCGCGTGCGGGCCTGTTCGGCCGTCAGCTCGGGATCCTGGTCTTCCGGAACCTCGGTCGTGGTATCGACCTCGAACAGCGGCCGCTCGTCGAAGTACACGGCGAGCGTGTCGGGATAGCCGTAGGCGATGGGGCTCGAGCCATCCTTCAGCACGGCCCGATAGATCCCGCCGGACGCCCGCAGCTCGCGCGGCGCCTCGATCTCCACGCCGCGCGTCACGCCGAACTCCGTCACCACGCCTGCCGTCCCGCCTTCGGTGATCAACACGCCGCCGGACTCGAGCCACTCGCGGACCGCGATCAGCCCCTCGAGCCCGATGCCGGGGCGCACGTCATCGGTGGAATCGAGGATCCCGATGTTCGGCGTCGCGGGCGTGCGCCGCCACGGGATCTTGGGGCCCACCATCGGCAGGCCGTTCACGATGGCCTGGGCATCGTTCGTGACGAACGGGAGCATGAGCACGTCGAAGCGGTCCAGCAGCGCCCGCTCCTTCAATTGCTGCACGTTGATGTAGGTATAGGGAATCCGCAGCACGTCGAACGCGTACCGCACCCATCCTTCGTTTTGGGTGCTGAGCCAGGAGTGCACGAGCGCGATGCGCGGCAGGTCCAGCTCGTGCCGCGCCACTTCGGGCATCTCGCGCACGCCCACCACCGTGAGGCCGAGCGACTCGGCGGCCTGGGCGATGCGCTGCTCGGGTGACGCGCCCCTGCCCTCGCGCTCGCCGCGGGCGGCGGGAATGATCGTGGTCCCCCGGCCCCAGCGGCGGCGGTCGAGCCGGAACGTGTCCTCGCTCGCGAACATCGGCACGTCGTGCAGCGCGAACCGGAACTGGGTCAGCGCCGTCTCCGTGGTCGGGGCGATGAGGTATGCCCGGGCCGAGCCGCCGCGGGCGCCGGTGAGCTGCCCGCGCACGCGGGCGTCCGTGGTCAGCAGCGTGAGCGGGGCCCGGAACACGGTCGTATCGCTGATCGCGTGCAGCGCCACGTTGCGCACGTACTGCAGCGTCCAGCCGGTGTCGTCGTAGGGGCGCGGATCATCGGGCCCGTAGTCCTGGCGACCGAAGTACGTCCGGGCGAGCGGGCCATAGGGCTGGTCGAGACGCACGACGTAATCCCCCGCCGCGACGTGCGTGCTGTCGGCGGTGAAGGCCCGCTCCGCCCGATGCACCTCGATGCCGTGGAAGCGCAGCAGGTTGACCAGGTTGGCGGCCTCGACGGGGCGTGCCTGCTGCGCCGGAATCACGTAGGCGTGCGGGCCGGCCTTGGCCCGTCCGCTCTCGACGGCCCGCACGCCCTTGCGGTAAAACTGCTCGAGATAACGGTGCCCGTTGCGGGCCATGTAGTTCAGCGCGATCAGCACGCCCGACTGCTGGTAATTGATGTTGTTGCGAATGCACCAGCGCACGCCGTTGATGGGCGGGTTCGGCCGGAACCACTCGACCGACGTGCGCGAGCGGGGCAGGTCCACGGTATGGCAGTCCGCGCCGCGCGAGGTGTACGTCTCGTAGAACCGGCCGATCGAGTTATGGCCGTTCGCCACCCAGAACATGTAGTTCGGGGTCCAGCCGTCGTAGAAATCGTGTGTCCAGACGCCCGGGAGGCCGCGCCGGGTCAGCTCGGTGACCTCCTGATAGGCCAGCTCGTGCCACTCGTTCACCACGATCGGGTCGAGCTCGCGGTTGTAGGGGCCGGTGCCGGTCGAGGTATAGAGGAACGGAATCGATTCGTGCAGGTCGTGCAGCACCGTGGGATGCCAGGTGAAGAACGCCTCCATCATCGTCCGCGTGAGCACCTGCGACATCACGATGCCGTCGCGGTTGTTGTCGTGCGCGGTATAGCGGCCCCAGTAGATCAGGCGGGGGCCGATGTTGCGGTGGGCTTTGCGGTAGCGGTAGATGTCCACCTCGCGGTCGCGCCCGTCCACTTCGGTGACCGGCGTAATCAGCGTGATGACGCTGTCGCGAATCTGCCGGATGAAGGGCGTCTCCTCCACCGCCAGCCGGTAGGCCAGCTCCATCAGCATCTCCGGCGACCCGGTTTCCGTGGAGTGAATCGACCCCGAGAGGTAATAGATGGCCTTGCCGGCGGCGGTGAGCCGTTTGGCGGAGTCGGGCGAGAGCCGTCGCGGATCGGCGAGCGCCGCGGTGATCGCCTGATAGTAGTCGAGCCGCTCGATGGTCGCCGAGTCGGCGATCGCGGCGAGAATCATCGGCCGGCCTTCGTCGCTCCGCCCCAGATCGAACACCGTGACGCGGGCCGACGTGGAGTCGAGGATGCGGAAGTAGCGCGTGATATCGGCGACATACGACAGCCGGCCCACCGTGCCCGGCACGTAGCCGAGCACGTCGAGCGGCGTCGGCACGCGGGGATCGGCAGGCAGGTGGTCGGTGAACTCGGTATTGAAGCGCGGCTCGGTCGTCAGCTCGCGGATCTTGGCGGTATAGACCGAATCGAGAGGCTGCTGTTGCAGCGCGGCAACTGCGAGCAACGCGTAGACCATGCGACGTTCTCCGGAATACGGGACAGGCCGTCCTTCAGGAAGTCGAGCAGCAGGCGATTGACGTCATCCGGAGATTCTTCCGCGACCGCGTGACCCGCGTTCGGCACCACCACAAAGACGGCGCGCGGCAGCGCACTCGCGAGACGGCTGCCGTAGGACACCGGGATCCATCGATCGTGCGCACCCCAGACGATGAGGGTAGGCGTGCGCAGCGTCGCCAGTGCCTCCCCTCTCTGTAACCGCCCGGCTAGTGCATCGAACCTGAACTCGCGTAGCGCGCCCCGCAAGGCGCGCCCGACCCCCGACGTCGGCACCGGCGCGTAGTACTGATCCACGTCTGCTTCCGTCACGCGGGCCGGGTCGGCGTAGCAGGAGCGCAACAGGCGCCCCGTGACCCAGCGGCTGCGCAGGCCGGTGGCGATCGCGCCGATCAGCGGCCGGCGCGCCACCTTCAGCACGCCGGGCCAGCGGACGCCCAGACCCGCGGTCCCCAGCAAAACCAGGCCGCGCACGCGGTCGGGGTGCTCCAGCGCCACCTGCACGGCGATCGCGCCGCCCATGGAGTGCCCCACGAGCGCCGCGCTCGCGATACGAAGCGTATCGAGCAGCGCAACCACGAGACGCGTGTACGCGGCGTTGCTGTAAGCCTCCTCACCGCCCGGCGGCTTCCCCGAGAAGCCGAACCCGCGGTTGTCGAACGCCACCACGCGGTAACCCGCCGCCGCCACCGGCGCCAGGGTGTGACGCCATGCGTACATCGAGGCGCCGAAGCCGTGGAGGAAGACCACCGGCGTACCATCCGGGCTGCCCGCGTCGATGATCCGCAGGCGCGTGCCATCCACCATGCGGTACTCGGCGCGAAACGGCGTGCCGGCCGGGTAGCGTTCGGACTCGGGAATCGGGTCGGCACGGCAGGCGGCGCACACAATCAGGCCCGCGAGGAGCAGCCGCGGGATCATGCGACCGTCCCCAGCGCCCGCTCGGCGAGCAGCACCAGCAGAGGGTGGGTCGACCAGATGCCCGCGACGCCGTCCCCCCCTCCCGCCGTCATCACGAGCTGGGCAGCATCGACGACCAACACGGTCGGGAGGCTCGCGTCCGCCGCGGAGGAGAGCCAGGAGGGGGCATCGGGCGGGAGCTCGCCC
>JBOHSP010000150.1:0-1742 GCA_050733275.1 Gemmatimonadales bacterium | reverse complement strand
CCGAAGCGGCGCTCGCAGCGGCCGGCCGGGCGGCCGAGCAGGCGCGCCACGCGGAGCTGGAGGCGGGCGCCGCCAAGGGCGAGGCCGACCGCGGCGTAATCCACGCGCGCCGGCACGCCGAAGAGGCGGCCGCCCAGGTCGAGCGCCTCACGCGGCGTCTGGCGGAGGTGGAGGCGCGGCTGGCCACGGTCCACGCCGAGCTGCAGGAGCGCGAGATCGAGCGGCTGCGGGCCGCCGAACAGTTGGATGCGGAGCGGGCCGCGCTGGCCGATCTCGAGACGCAGCAGGAAGCCGCGCGCGAGCAGCGCGTGCGCTGGCAGGTGGAGGCCGCGCAGGTGGAGGCGCGGCTGGCCGCGGCGACGGAGCGCGCGGCCCGCACGGCGGCAGACGCGGACGAGTCCCGCAGCCAGGCCACCGCCCGGGCGGACGAGATCGCGCGTCTCGATCACGACAGCGCCGCGCTCTCGACGCAGCGGGCGCAGTGGGAGGACGCGCTGCAGGACCGCCGCCTCGCCCTGACGGAGCTGGAGACGGCGGCGCGCGAGGCCGAGGCGCACGTCGGCCTCACCGAGGCCGACGTGGCGCAGGCCGAGGGCGCGCTCGACCAGGCGCGCCAGGCCCTGGCCGCGCTGGGCGAGGAGGAGCACCGCCTGCAACTCGAGCGCACCGAGATCGAGGGCCGCAAACGCGGCCTGATCGACCGCGTCGAAACCGAGTGGCGCAAACCGCTGGACCAGCTGCTGGCGGACGCCGCCGAAGTGGCCGGCGACCTCGAGTGGCTGCGCCAGGAAAACGAGCGACTCAAGGGCGCCATCGACGCCGTGGGACCGGTGAACGCGCTCGCCGTCGAGGAGCACGCCGAGGAGACGCGGCGACTCGACTTTCTCATGACGCAGCGCGACGACCTGGTGGCGGCGCGCAGCTCGCTGCAGCAGGCCGCCCGCGAGATCGATCAGACCGCGAAAACGCTGTTCCTGCAATCGTTCTCCCGGGTGCGGGAGCACTTCCGCTCGGTGTTCCAGACGCTGTTCGGCGGCGGCGAGTGCGACGTGCGCCTCGCCAACGAGGACGAGCCGCTGGAGAGCGAGATCGAGATCCACGCCGCACCGCGCGGCAAGCGGACCCAGCGCATCCACCTGCTGTCGTCGGGCGAACGGACGCTGGTCGCGGTCTCGCTGCTGTTCGCGATCTTCCTGACCAAGCCGAGCCCCTTCTGCCTGCTCGACGAGGTGGACGCGCCGCTCGACGACGCCAACGTGGGCCGCTACGTGCGGCTGCTGGCCGAGTTCAAGAATCAGACGCAGTTCATCGTGATCACGCACAACCCGCGCACGATGCAGGCGGCCGACGCGGTGTACGGTGTCACGATGCAGGAGCCCGGCGTCTCGACCATCGTGGGCGTGCGGCTCGGGCACATGGAACCGGTCTAACCGCTCCGTGCGCGGCCTCTGCGCCCTGGCGGGCCGCACCGCCGTAGCGCTGGCAGGCCTCGCCCTTCCCGCGAGCCTCGCGGCGCAGCGCCCGCCCGCCGTGTCCCCCGTCCTGCCCCGCGTCTGGACGCGCGCGCCCGATACCACGGTGACCGTCTGGCTGTTCGCGCGCGCCGACGTGCCGCTCGAGCGGATCGCCGCCCGCGCGGCCGCGCTCGGCGCGCGCGTGCGGGTGCACAGCCGCTGGCTGCACGCCGTGAGCGTCGCCGCGCCCGCCGCCGCCGTGCGCGCGCTCGCCCGGGATCCCAACCT
>JBOHSP010000149.1:0-15148 GCA_050733275.1 Gemmatimonadales bacterium | reverse complement strand
GTCTCGAGGCGCTCGAGGTACGCCGCTGGATGGGCGCGCAGCAGCGCCTCGCGCGGCGCCGCCGCGGCTTCCACCCAGCGGATGTGCGGCGCCAGCGCCGGCGCGCGCAGCGCGTCGAGCACCGCGGCAATGCGTTGCGGCCGTTCCGGGTGCCCCGCCCCGGCGTAGTGCTCCGCGCAGGCGGGGTGCCAGACTACCGTCGTGGTCACGCTAGTTGCGCAGGTGCGTTTGGAGCAGCTCGCGCAGCGAGTCGACCTCGCGCCGCATCTCCCGGCGCGCCTCGGCGAGCTCGTCGAGGGTCCTGCGGTAGCGCCGCCAGGCGACGAGCACCAGGCCCGCGGCGAGCAGGCATATTGCGGCCGGAATTAACAGCAGCGGCCGCCACGCCACCCCCGCCAGGCCGAACAGCACCGCGTCGAGCAGCAGGAATCCCACCGCCGCCGTCGTGAGCGTGCGGCTGGGGCGTTTCACCGGACCGGTTGCCGCCTGGCGGGCAGCACGATGAACGGCGCGTTGGCAACCGCGCCGAGCCGTGCGAGCGTGGTGGACTCGTCGAGCACGGAGGCCCCCCGGAACTTGACCACGTACGCGTCCTCGTCCACGTCCGAACGCCGGAGCGCGGTGCGCAGGGCCTCCCGCTTGAGGTCGGCCACGGTGGTCTCCGGGGCGACCGCCAACGCCACGTTGTTCCAGACAGGGGTCACCATCACCCGCACGGGGAAGCGAGCCGGGGCGCGGGCGCCGCTCGTCACGCGACCTCGACGGCGCCGGTGAGTGGCAACGTGGACAGGAACCGATCCACGGCCTGGTCGAACAGGAAGGTCGAGGCGCGCACGCGCGTGACTCCGGCCGCCGCGTCCTCCCAGGCGGAGAACACCACCTCTTCCCCACCCTGCCCGCGCAGCATCAGAAACCCGGGGCCCGTTTTTTCGACGAATGCCGCCGCCAGCGGCACGCGCTCGGCGAAGAACGCCCGCGCGCGCGTCAGGATCTCGCCGGGGGGCAACGCGACCGCCGTCGTGTGGATCATGGCTCCACCAGCACCGCGACCCCGGTGGGCTGGCGCGGGAGCGGATGCGAGAACAGGCGCCGGCGCGTGACGAGATCCATGACATCCACCGCGCCGGCATCGGCGCCCACGCTCTCGGCGGTCACGAACGCCACGGACCCGTCGGGCGCGTAGGCCACGCCGTGCGGCAGCGGCTTGGAGGTCGCGATCCGCGCGACCTCGACGAGGGTGGCCGCGTCCACGACCGACACGCTCTGCGCTTTTTTGTTGGTCACGAGCACCCAGCGGCCGTCGGGCGAGGCTTCCACGTTGTACGCGCCCGCGCCAACCGGCACGGTGCGGATCAGCGCGAACGTCTCCGCGTCCAGCACCTGCAGCGTGTTCGCCTGATTGCACGCGACGTAGAGCCGGCGGTCATCGGGAGACAGCGCCACATACGTGGGCGAGCAGACCGGCGCCTGGGACGGGGCGGGCGCCGTTCCGTGCATCCCGGGCCCGGCTCCCGCCCCGGCATGCCCGGCCGCCCCCCCGGTGCGGCGCCGACGCAGGATCCGGAAGGACTGCCGGTCGATTTCCAGCAGCTCGTCCGAGTGCATGCACGACACGTAGACCCGCGTGCCCGCGTGATTCACCTTTACGCCGTGCGGCATATCGCACGTGGGGAGCTGCGTGAGCGTCGTCATCGTGCCGGTCTCGACGATGGTGACGACGTTGGTGCGGGGGTGGTCGCCGTGGAAGTCGGAGTTCGCGACGAACGCGAGCCGCCCATCGGGCGTCAGCGCGATCGTCGTGGGAAACAGCTCGGCGCGGGCGCGCCCGAGCAGCGAATCGGATCCCGCCGCGAACTTCCAGAGCGACCCGTATGGCGTGCCGTGCGCGATGGAGACGTACCACGCCGACCCGTCCGGCGCCGCGGCGACATTGTGGGCGCCGTCGATATCGGCCGGCATCACCCCCACCGGCACGGTCGTGACGGTCGTGAGCGCCGCGCCGTCCCAGCGCAGTTGCGTGACGAGATCGCCCGACTCGCTGGCGACCAGAATCCGGTAGTCTGTGGACGGAGACGGGGGCGGGGGCGGGGGCGGGAACGGCGCGCGGGGCGCGCCCAGCGGCAGCACGGCAATGGCCGCGCAGCAGGCAGCGGCGATACGCATAGACGCAAAAGATAGACGTCCGGCGCGTGCTGCCGCCACCGGCCTAGCGCCGCGAACCGCGCTTCCGCGGGACCTTGGCTCCTTTACGGCGCGCCTCGGAGAGGCCGATGGCGATCGCCTGGCGGCTGCTCTTCACCCGGCCGCCGCGGCCGCCGCGCCCGCTGCGGAGCGTGCCGCGTTTGCGACGTCGCATCGCGCTTGCCACGCTGCGGCTGGCGGCGCGTCCATATTTGCGGCCGCGCGACTGGCGGCTCCTCTTTCTCGGGGGCATAGGCTCGACTCCTGTTGAAGAGGCTAGGCGTGATCCGCGACCGCGGTGACGCCGCTCTCACGCGCGCAATGCGCGCAGCAGAAGAACGTCCCCTCCGCTTCGACCCCGTGGCCGATGATTTTGCAGCCGCAGTGGTCGCAGACCGGCGCGAGCTTGTGAATCGCGCACTCGAACGAATCGAACGTGTGCGTCACGCCCGCGGTGATGACCTGAAAGGCGAGATAGTAGTCGTTGCCGCAGACTTCACAGCGCATGCGTGTTGCACACTCCGCCGCGCGGGGAGTTCCCGCCGCACGCGCCGGGCTCTTTCGGGTTAGTTCGGAGGAGTGGGAGCCGACGGATGCGCCTGCGCGTCGGGACGCGCGAGTCCCGTGGGCTGCGGCGGCCCGCCGTAATGCTCAGCGTACACGCGCGTCAGCTCGGCGCCGAAGAGCACGATCTGCGCGCTATAGTACACCCACAGCAGCAACAGGATGATGGAGCCGGCGGCCCCGTAGCTCGACGCGAAGCTGGAGCGCCCCAGATACAGGCCCAAGAAATGCTTGCCCAGCGAGAACAGCAGCGCCGTGACGAATGCGCCGATCCACACCTCGCGCCATTCCAGACGCACGTCCGGAAGAAAGCGGTAGATGAGCGCGAACAGGAACGTCACGACGCCGAGGGACATCGCGACATAGGAGACCTCCCACAGCAGCGGCGTGCCGAAGCCGTGCCGCTCGAGACGGGCGGTGACGGCCGCGAGCGCCGCGCTCACCGCGAGCGAGACCAGCAACAGAAACCCGATCGAGATCACCAGGCCAAACGAGCGCAGGCGCTTCTTGAGCACCTGTGTGATGCCCGACTTGAGCCGGTCCGTCTTGACGCGAAACACCGTGTTCAGCGCATGCTGCAGCTCGAGAAAGGCGCCGGTGGAGGCGAGGACCACGGTGATCGTCCCGATGATCACCGCGAACGTCCCGGTCCTGTCTGTGCTGGCGCCGCGCAGCAGCGACTGCACCGCCTCCGCGCCTTCCGTGCCGACGAGCTGATCGATCTGTCCCACGATCTCGCCGCGCACCGCCTCCGCGCCGAACACGGCGCCCGCGATCGCGATGGCGATCAGGAGGATCGGCGCGATGGCAAAGAGGGTGGAGTAGGCGAGCGACGCACCCAACCTCGGGACGTTGTCCTTCGACCATCCTTTGGCTGCCGCCCACAGCATCCGCAATACCAGCGGGACCCGTAACCGCATCGTCACGCTCCAGCACTCCTGTGACGTACTACTCGGGCGCTCAGCGCCGGTTCACCAGGACCCGCGACGCGCCGGGCGATGACGGCGACGTCGCGCCGCACCGCCGTCAGATCGTCGCGCCGCCGCCGCGCCGCGCCGCGAACAGCAACGCGATGCCCGCGATCACCGCGATCCCGCCGACCACGGGCGGGATGAACTCCCGTTCCTCCGTTTGGACCTTGGCGATGCCGAGGTCCACCTGGTCGCGGTCCTTGACATACGAGACGCCCCGCATGATCAACACGATCGCCCCAAAGACGATCAGCAACACTCCGATGATTCCGGCCGGACGCATGGTGCCTCCTTCACAACGGGTTAGGTGATGGAACCGCGCTGGCGGCGCCCGCCGGGCTGGTCGTTCTGCTTGCCCGGGTCGCGCTTGATCACGCTGAGATGGCCGTCGGTTTCGAGGTAGCAGAGCTCGACCTCGGCGACATTCCCCACGCCTTGCTGCCGGAGCTGCGAGTGGAGATCGTCCAGCGTCAGGAGCTGCGCGCGGAGATTGCGCCGCAGGATTTGCCCGCCCTTGACGAGGGGGAGGGGCGGGGGATGCAGGGCGCGGTAGAACCAGCGGGAGTGAAACGCGAGCCAGTCCAGCGCGAAGTTCCACAGATAGATCGTCGCGATCAGGACCGCGCCTTCGGTGATCGAGTGAGATTGCGCCGACAGCGCGTTCTGTGCCGCATCGGCGACGAGGACGATGACGAGGAGATCGGGCAGGCTGAGCGCCCCCGCTTCGCGGCGGAATACCCGCATCCCCGTCAGGATGAGCAGGTACATCACCGTGCCGCGCAGGAACAGCTCGACCAGGCTCTGCGTCGGCACGAACATCCCGTGCCAATCGACGGCGATCATCGCGCTCGCCCCTGCCCCCGCCCCTGGCCTCGCCCCGGCGCTCGGTGCCGCCGCAGTTGCAGCACGATCTCCCCCGCCGCGAGCCCGACAGCCGCCCCGCAGGCGGCGAGCGCGCCCCACGGCTCGCGCGCGAACAGCAGCAGCAGCGCGGCGAGAAGCAGGCCGTAGCCGGCCAGCACGAGGGGGGAACGCCGGTACGGCGTCACGAATCCGCGTCAGGGGCGGCTACCGTGATCCACGCTCCAGGCACGGCGGCCGGCCGGGTCACGGCATCACCTCGCCCGGCCCCGCGCCGAGCGGGAGGCCGTACGCATCGAGCAGCCGTTCGATCTCGACGCGGCGGCGCACGAGCACCGCATCGAGTTCGTCGCGCAGGGCGCTCTCGTCGCGGTGCACGCCGATGCCGACGTCAAGGACCAAAGGGGACGGGGTGGTGAAGATGCGGTCATGCCCGCCGCGCGCGCCGAGCACGAGATCGCAGCGGGAGCCGGGCGGTGTTGGCGAGGTGAACTGCACCGTCGCCGCGAGGTCGTCCCCGATGAGCTGGGCCAGCCGCTGCGCGAGAGCGCGTCGCGGACCGTCCGAAAACGGCAGGTCATGGGGATCGGTGCAGATGCTGAGCTCGCGCTGCGCGCCCTGAATCGGGAGGCACGAGGAGACGAGCGCGACGAGCAGCGGCAGGGCGGCGGTCAGCGCGACTCGCACCGGTCGTACTGCACGGGAATGCAGCACGGCAAGGCACCAAGGCGCGGCACCGTGGGTCCGGCGGGCGTCCCGCCGACCTCCATGGCACATCGACATGCTCCGGAAAAACGCAGGAAGCGGGCCGCGTCATTCACACGTCGTACCCGCGCGGCGTCGCGCGCGCTTCGACCGTTCGACCTAACCCGGAAGTGCCCCCTTGGAGGCATTGTACGCGCCGGCCGTCGCGTCGAGGTTTGTCCCGATGATTGAGAGGAGTCAATCCATGCGCAGCCGTGTTGCGGCCAGCGTCGGCCTCCTGCTGGCGGTGGCCGTCGTCGCCTGTGGCGAGCGGGCTCGCGGCGGAACCGCAGGCATCACCGTCCGCGACATCGAGCTCGGCCGCTCGATCAAGTCCGATCTCAGTATCGAGACGCCAACCGACGAGTTCCGGGCGACCGACGTCATCTACGCCTCGATCGCGACCAGCGGCAGCGGGCCGGCGACGCTCACCGCGCGGTGGCTGTTCGAAGGCGATCAAGTGGTGACGGAGACGTCCCAGACCGTGTCGCCGACCGGGCCGGCCCGCACGGAATTTCACCTCTCCAGGCCGACGGGGCTGCCGGCCGGCCGCTACCGCCTCGAAATCCTGCTCAACGGTGTGCTGGCCGGGACCGAGGAATTCGAGGTCGAGTAACGGATCAGTCGCGCTTTAGCGGCCGCAGGCTCGCGTTGGCGGGACGGTGACGCCTTGAGCGAGCGCGCCGGCGGCTCAGGCGGCCTCTTCCGGGACGAGGGCCCAGAGGATCAGGTATACCACAATGCCGGGGAACGCGGCCGAGACGAGGGAGATCATGACGTAGAGGACGCGCGCCAGCGTGACGTCCATACCGAAGTACCGGGCCAGGCCGGCCACAACGCCGGCGATCATCCGGTCGGAGCGCGAGCGGCGCAGCGGAGCTTGAAAGTCAGTCACCGGATCCTCCTCGGATTGGGCGGCGAGCCGCCGGTACAGATGCGGAAACTAGTGTCGGAGCACGTATGCCGCTTCGCGCGCGGCGCGGTGCCCGCTGTCCAGCGCGCCGGCGACGGTACCGATCTGATCGCCGTCCGTCGCCTCTCCGGCGAAGAAGATCGTCTGCTCCACCGGCCGGGCGAGGGCCCGCGGGGCGGCGGCGCCGCCCACGGCGGGATAGGTGTACGCGCCGCGGCTGAAAACGTCCGAGCGCCAGTCGTGGCTGACCCACGCGTCCAGCTCGCGCTCGACCAGACTGCGCGAGACGCCCAGGGCGACGGCGAGCGCGGTCAGGGCCTGGTGCAGCCGGACATCCGGCTCGCGCGCCAGCAGCGCCTCCGCTTTCGCGCCGCCCACCCATCCCGTCAGCACGGGAGCCTGGGCCGGCAGCGCCGTCCACCAGGTCGGCAGCGCGGCACCGGGCGCGTGCAGAAAATGCAGCGCCGCGCTGGTGCCGGCCGCCCGCCGGCCGCGCGCCCCGCGGCGCGCGCGCAGAAAGGCGTCGTCCTGCCAGAACGCCCGACGAAATCGCAATACGATCTTGAAGATCTGACCGGTTTCAAGTCGGTCGAGCGCGCGTTGCTTGGCGGCGAGCGCGGGCACGAAGCGCAGCGCACCCGCCCGCAGCACCGCGTGGGGCAGCGTCACCACCGCCACCCGCGCCGCGAGCGGCGCGGTACCGTGGCCGAGCGCCGTCCGGGCCGCGAGCCGCACCGCCCCGCGGCGCCATTCCAGCACCTCGGCGATCGTGCTCAACCGGACCTCGCTGCGCTCGGGGTCGAGGCCGTCGCGCAGCCACTGGACCAACGCGTCGCCCCCGCTCGCGATCCGGAACTGCCGGCGCGCGGCGGGATCGCCGGCCTCGGCAGCGGCGGCGGCGAAGGCACGGGCGCTGAGCCGCTCCGGGTGCGCCGCATGGTAGCCTTCGACGAAGTCCTGCAGCAGCGCGCGGCGCTGCGCGGGCATGCTGGCGCTGCGCAAGTACTCGCTCACGGGGAAGTCGCCGCGGCGCCGCGACACCCGCCGCGCGACGTCGCGATGCATCGCCTCGAGCGTCTGCCAGAAGTCGGGCAGCAATCGCAACCGGCCACGCGAAGCCACCTCGTGCGTGTCCGGCAGCTCCACGACCATCAGGCGGGCCGCTGCCGCGACCGCGAACGTGGCGGGCGCGACCCCGTGCACGAACTCGGCGCCCAGCTCGAGCGGGACCGGCGCCCGGGGATCGTGCACGGTCAGGATCCGCCCGCCGAGCCGGTCGCGGCCCTCGACGACGATCACCCGAAGTCCGGCGTGCGACAGATCGCGCGCCGCCGCGAGTCCGGCGGCGCCCGCTCCCAGAATCAACACGTCCGCGTCGAACGACGGCGCTGTCATCCTGTCCCGCTCCGGAACTGCGTCCGTTCATCCCGTATACCCGGCCCGGAGTTTTCCGACCCACGCGGGGTACAACCTCGCGACACCGAGATGGAGTGATCGCATGCCGGAGAAAGCAACGCGGACACGCGCGCAGCGCGCCCGCGAGGCCGGGAAGGCGCCCAGCACCCAGGCGGGGGAGTTCGTTCGCGAGGAGATGGAGCACGTGCGGGAAGGCAAGCACGGTGTGCGCTCCACGCAGCAGGCATTGCGAGGCGGCGCGTCCCGGCGCGCGCTGGCGCGGCAGGGGCGCCGTGCGGCGCGGCGGCGGTCCCGAACCGATCGCTCGCGCGCCGCCCGGAAGGCGGCGGCCACCCGGAAGCGCCGCTAGCCCGACAACAGCGCGCGCAGCGTCCGCTCGACCTCGGAGTTGGGCACTGCGCGTGCTCCCAGCGCCCGCGCCGCCCGCAGGCTCTCCGGCTGGACGTGGGCGCCGAACGCGAGGACGGGAACGCCGCGCGCCGCGAGATCGCGGATCCGATCCTCGCTTCCGGCGCGGCCCAGCTCGACGACCGCCAGCGCCGGACGCGCATCGCTCGCGTCGTCGCGCAACACGTCGGCGCCGGCGGAGCGGACGATCGCTTCGAGCTTCGCGCGAAACACGAGATCGTTGGCGATCACGAGCACGCGCCGGAGTTCGGGATGGTCAATCATCGAGCGGCTCCACGCAGACGGCCGCCCGGGTGAGCTGGCGCCGCCGGCGCCACAGGCCGGCGAGCGAAAAGCGGCCGGGGATGACGAGCAGTGCATCGCCGGGCGGCGGCTCGAGCAATCCTGCGAGCGTGAGGAACGCGGGCGCCGCCGGCCAGCCGGCAGCCGGCGGAAGCACCCGATAGCGGCGGCCGTGCCAGGGGAGCCGGTCCGGCTCGCCCTCGATGAAGACGTCGTCATCGACCTTCCACACGTTCGGCGCCAGCCGGTCCCCCAAGCGATAGAACACCGGATCGAACGGGTGACCCTCATGGCGCGCGAAGTTCTGCTCCGCGGCCCAGTCGTAGGCTTCGAGGGCGGCGGTGTTGGCCCGCCACTCGAGATGGTGCCGCAGCTCGTGCGTCAACGTCTCCCACGTCTCCGCGCGCCAGTCGAAGTCGCCGCGGCCCTGCCGCGCCAGCGCCTGAAACGAGCCGTGGTAGAGAACGATCCGGGACTGGAGATCGGCGCCGTCGCCGCTCCACTCGAGCGGGATGCATTCGCCCAGGGTGTACACGTCCGCGCGCGCAGGATGCGGGACGGTCTGGGGGCTCACTTCGACCGCAACGACACCGCCCTGGAATTGCGGCGGGATGTCGCGCGCCAGACGCTCGACGAGGGAGCGGAAGTCAGGGAGCTGCACGGCTCACATTGCGGATTGTGGATTGCGGATTGCGGATTTGAGACGGCCGATGTCAATCCACAATCCGCAATCCGAAATCCGCAATTGTCTCATCCGGCGAGCCGCTCCTCAAGATACGCAACCACCCGATCGGCGGCGACGCGATCCTGCTTCAGCGTGTCGCGATCGCGTACGGTCACCGTCTGATCCTGGATGGATTGGCCGTCGATGGTGATGCCGAAGGGCGTGCCGGCCTCATCCTGCCGCCGGTAACGCCGGCCGATCGACCCGCCGTCGTCGTAGAACACGGGGACGTGCCGCCGCAGCCCATCGTAGAGGCGGCGCGCCAGCTCGGGCATCCCGTCCTTGTTGACGAGCGGGAAGACGGCGGCCTTGAGCGGCGCGATCGCCGGCTTGAGCTTGAGCACGACCCGCTGCTCTCCGCCCCCGGCGGTTTCGCCTTCGGCCGCCACGACTTCTTCCCGGTAGGCGTCGCACAGCACCGCCAGCGTCGTGCGATCCGCGCCCGCGGAGGTCTCCACGACGTAGGGCACGAAGCGCTCGTTCGTCGCGGGATCGAGATACTCGAGCTTTTTCCCCGCGAACTTCTGATGATTCGAGAGATCGAAGTCGGTGCGGTTGTGAATGCCCTCGAATTCCTGCCAGCCGAACGGGAACGCGTACTGAATGTCGAAGGCCACGCGGGCATAGTGCGCCAGCTCGTTCTGGCCGTGCTGATGCCAGCGGAGCTTCTCGGGGCGAAGACCCAGCTCCTGGTGCCACCGCATCCGCTCGGCGCGCCAGAACTCGAACCACTCGCCGTCGCTGCCGGGCTTCACGAAGAACTGCATCTCCATCTGCTCGAACTCGCGCGTGCGGAAAATGAAGTTGCCCGGCGTGATCTCGTTGCGGAACGCTTTGCCGATCTGCGCGATGCCGAAGGGGATTTTCTGGCGCGACGACTGCAGCACGTTGAGATAATTGACATAGATCCCCTGCGCCGTCTCGGGCCGCAGGTAGATCACGGCCGCCTGTTCCTCCACCGGGCCCATGAATGTCTTGAACATCAGATTGAACTGCCGCGGCGCGGTGAGCGTGCCCGTGGAGCCGCAGACGGGACACCGCGCCCCCGGCTCGCCGGGAGTGCCTTTGAGCCGCGGGTCGTCGGCGCGGAAGCGGTTCTTGCACTGCTTGCAGTCCACCAGCGGATCGGTGAAGCCGGCGACGTGGCCGGAAGCCTCCCACACCCGCGGATGCATCAAGATGGCGGCATCGATGCCCTCGATGTCGTCGCGCTGGTGCACCATGGAGCGCCACCACCGCTCCTTGATGTTGTTCTTGAGCTCGACCCCGAGCGGCCCATAGTCCCAGACCGATCCCAGGCCACCATAGATCTCGGAGGATTGAAACACGAAGCCTCGCCGTTTGGCCAGCGAGACGAGCTTGTCCATCGTATTGTCGGCGGAGGGCTTCGGCATAGGAACGCGGAAGTTACAAACCCAGTGCCTCCCGCGCGACCTGCTCGGCGATACGCGCCAGCGCCGCGCTGTCGAGCGGGCGCCCATCCTCGCTGCCCGCGACGGCGTGCACGCCGATCAACCCCTC
Source organism: Gemmatimonadales bacterium (assembly GCA_050733275.1). GTDB lineage: Bacteria > Gemmatimonadota > Gemmatimonadetes > Gemmatimonadales > GWC2-71-9 > 20CM-2-65-7. The sequence goes on along the minus strand of JBOHSP010000149.1, from coordinate 4,563 downwards.
CACCCGCCCGGCCACGACGGCGATCTTCTTCCTCGCCGCCTGCGCCCGCCGCACCACCTCCCCCGGCGCCTTCCCGACCAGCGACGTGCGATCGAACACCCCCTCGGCCGTGATCACGAGGTCCGCCGTGGCCAGCGCGGCGTCAAACCCGACGCGCTCCAGCACCCATTCGGCGCCGCGCACCAGCTCGGCCCGCGCGAAGAAGGCCAGGCCCGCGCCGAGCCCGCCGGCCGCGCCGCCCATCGGCACCTGCGCGAGCTCGGGACGTCCGGCGCTCGCCCACAGCGCCGCGAGCCGCTCCAACCCCTCGGCCAGACGCGGAATTTCCTCGGGACGCGCGCCCTTCTGCGGGCCGAACACCGGCGCGGCGCCGTCCGAGCCCGTGAGCGGCGTCTCGACATCGGCCAACGCGACGACCCGCGCCTCGAGCCCCCAGCCCCGCCCCAGCGTCGCGAGATCGGCCAGTGCGCCGCCTCCCTCCGCGAGGGGCTGCCCCGAGGCATCCTGAAAAGTCCAGCCCAGGCCCCGCGCGGCCCCGGTTCCGCCGTCCACGGTCGCCGTTCCGCCGAGTCCGACCACGATGGTCTGTGCGCCGCGATCGGCGGCCGTCCAGATCAGATCGCCGACGCCCCGCGTGGTCGTGCGCATGGGGTCGCGGTCCTCGGGCTCCACCAGGGCCAGCCCGCACGCCGAGGCGCTCTCGAAAATCGCCGTCTCGCCGTCAAGCCAGCCCAGCTCCGCGGAGACCGGATCGCCGATGGGTCCGGTAACCTCGAGGCGTTCGCGCGCGCCAGCCGCCAGCACGACATCGAGGAGCCCGTTGCCGCCGTCCGCCACGGGACACTCCAGGACCCTGGCACCGGGCGCCGCCCGTCGCACGCCGGCGGCGAGTGCTTCGGCCACCACGCGGGGCCCGAGCGTGCCCTTGAAGGCTGCGGGGGCCACCAGGACAACCGGCGCGGACACTTAGATGCCGTGCCGTGCCGACATATTGCAGAATCCACTAAACAATGCAGGATGCAATTGTCAGCCGTTCGCTGTGAGGATGCTGACTAGTTGGTGTGATTCAAGTTACAAGTGGGGCATTCTTCTTGCCATACGGAGCGCCGGATACTCTGCTCAGGGCAAACCGCCGGCGACGGCGGGGCGCAAAGCTTAGGGGTCTCGCGCAGCGAGACAGCCCGGCTGCCAGAGGCGATGCGCCAGGCCCGAGAGCGAAAGAACGTTCGCCTTGCTCACATCGGGTTCTAGGGCGCACGGTGTGTGGCAGGCGTTCACCCCCTGGGGCAACCTGGGGGGTTTCTCTTTGCCCCCGGCAACGGCTCGGCACCGTGTGTTAGTGCACTTCGATGATCTGGTCCCGGCGAGTGCCAACGCTGACATATCGTATCGGAGCGCCCGCCAAGTCTTGCAATCTGTCCACATATGCTCGCGCCGCCGCCGGCAACTCCGCCAAGCGGCGCACCTCTGAAAGTCTTCGCTGCCAACCCGGCAACACCTCGTAGACCGGTTCGACGCGCTCGATGCGCTCGAGATCGGCCGGCATGCTGTCCACCGCCTCACCGTCCAGCCGGTAGCCGACGGCCACCGGGATCTCGGCGAACGTGTCGAGCACGTCGAGCTTCGTGACGGCGAGGCCGGTGAGGCCGTTGACGCGCACGGCATAGCGGACGACCACGGCGTCGAACCAGCCGCAGCGGCGCGGCCGGCCGGTGGTGGCGCCGAACTCGTCCCCGAGCTCGCGAATGCGCTGCGCCACGTCGGGCGGCGCCTCGGTGGGCAGCGGCCCATTCCCGACGCGCGTCGTGTACGCCTTCACGACGCCCAGCACGGCATCGATGGCCGTCGGTCCGATCCCGGTGCCGACGGCCGCGCCACCGGCGGTCGTATTCGAGGAGGTGACGTACGGATACGTGCCGTGGTCTACGTCGAGCAGCGCGCCCTGGGCGCCCTCCAGGAGCACGGATTCGCCGCGTTCCAGCGTTTCCCAGATCACCCGCCCTGCGTCCACCGCCAGCGGCAGCAGCCGCGGCGCGAGCCGCTCGAGCAGGCGCGCGTGCTCTTCGGGATCGGCCTGTTTGCTTCCCCCGCTTGCCGCGCCGTGCAGCAGCGCCAGCATGCGGTTCGCCCCCGCAACGCGCGCGCGCACCACCTCGCAGGCGCGCGCCAGATTGCGGAGATCGCCGACGCGGATCCCCCGCCGGCCGTACTTGTCTTCGTAGGCTGGACCGATGCCGCGCCCCGTGGTCCCGATCTTGTCCGTCTTTTCCCGCGCCTCGTCGAGCAGCTTGTGATACGGCAGCGTGAGGTGCGCGCGCTCCGAGACATACAGCTTCTGTTCGGTGCGGATGCCGCGGGCGGCGAGGGCGTCCAGCTCCGTGAAGAGCTGCTCGGGATCGAGCACCACGCCGTTCCCCACCACGCACACGGCGCCCTGGAGAATGCCCGAGGGGATCTGATGCAGCACGAACTCGCCGCTGCCGGTGTCCACCGTATGGCCGGCGTTCGCCCCGCCCTGGTAGCGGGCCACGAGATCGGCGCGCTCGGCGAGCACGTCGACAATCTTGCCTTTGCCTTCGTCGCCCCACTGCGCGCCGACCACGACGACGCACTTCGTCTTGGGACCGAACATGGCTTTCCCGGAAGGGTTTCGGCCAACAAAAAAGCCCCGCGGGGGACGGGGCCGATGCATCCTCTGAAGGAAGTTAGGGATCGGTGATCGCCCGCGCCACCCCCTCGGCAACCTGGCGCGCACCGGCAAGCGTCAGGCGGTCCGGCGTATCCCCTTCGGTATGGACGATCCTGGCCGTGCTCCAGGCACCCTTCATGATCGTCACGCAGTCGCGCGCGCCGCGCGCCAGCGTGAGGCCATCCACGATCACCGGCAGCCAGGGCATCCGTCGCGCGCCCACGGCGGCGGCGACCGCCCGTCCCACGGGTCCGGCGCGGTGCAGCACGGCGAACGGACGACCGCAGTCGTCCAGGCCGTCGAAATTGACCACGGCGGCGTCTCGCAACAGCTCGCCGCGCTCGACGACCAGCCTGCGCGTGCCGACCAGCCCGTACTCCTCGGCATCCGGGAAGACGACGCCGACCCCGCCCCCGCCCCCGCCCCCCGGCTCGCCCAGCAGGTCCAGGACCATGAGCACGGCGATGAGCGCGCTGGCATTGTCCACGGCGCCTGCCGACGCATCCGACACGCGGTTCCGGGCCATCACCGCGACGCCCCCCATGAGCACCGCGAGAGCCGGCAGGAACGCCCAAGCCCGGTCCGCGGCCAGACCCGCCGCCAGCAGCGGCGCCACAGCCGCGAGCGCGAGGACGCCCAACAGGCGCGTCGCCATGGATATCGGCTGGCCTTTCGAGTCGTAATGCGCGACGAGCCACACGCGCGGGGGGAGGTGGGCCCGGCCGGACGGTCGCTGCGCGATCAGGTTCACGCCCTGCACGAGGCGCGGCGCGCCGAGCAGCGCGCCCGCGGGACGGCCGCTGAACGCATGTTCGTCCACGACAAAGCCCCGCCCGGCCAGTTCCCGCTTCAGCGCAGCCCGGACCCGTGCGTGATTGGGGGTGCCCACGAGCCGCGGGATGGCGAGCTCCCGCAGCAGGGCGCGGTAGTCAGTCACCGCGCACCAGGGCCGCGATGCGGTCCTGGTCCGCCGCGGAGACCGGTGCGAGCGGCGGCCGCACCGGGCCGCCGTACAGTCCGATCGCGTCCATCGCCGCTTTGACCCCCGCCGGTCCGAGCTTGACCACGATCTCCTTGTCCAGGGGCGTAATCCGCTCCTGCAAGGCACCAGCGGCGGCGCGCCGGCCGGCGTGGAACTCGGTCACGAGCTCGGCGCACAGCGCCGGCGCGAAGCACGCCACCCCCACAATGCCGCCCTGGCAGCCGAGCTCGAGAGCGGCGGACAGCAGGGAGGCGGAGCCCACCAGCACGATCCAGGCGGGTACCGCGGCGCGGTAGCCGGCGAGGTTCTGGAGGTCTCCCGAGGAGTCCTTGACACCCGCGATGCGCGCGTGGCCGGCGAGCTGCTCGAGCAGCGCCGCGGCGAGCGGCAGGTGCGTGTACTTGGGAATGTTGTAGATCAGGACCGGCACCGGGCTCGCGTCGGCGACGGCGCGGAAGTGGGTCACCAGCGTGGCCGGCGTGTGTGCGGCGGCGAAATAGCCCGGCGGGCGCACCAGCACGGCGTCGGCTCCCTCGGCCGCCGCCGCGCGCGACAACGCGATCGTCTGGCGGGTGGACTCGGCGCCCGTGCCCGCGATCAGCCTGGGGCCGTCGGACATCGCGGCGCGCGCCGCGGCGACCAGCCGCCGCTGCTCGTCCACATCGAGCAGGGGCGCTTCGCCCGTCGATCCCGATACCACGATCCCGGCGAGGCCGTGCGCCACCAGATGACCGATGTTGCGCCGCAGGGGCCCCTGCGCCAGGTCGCCCGTCGCCGCGTCGAACGGCGTCGGGATCGGCGCGAACACGCCGTTCACGGCGGCGGCAGCATATTCGAGAGGTCTTCGGGCCCTTGCACCCGCGCGGGCGCGGCGGGCGCCGGCGGGGCGGCC
>JBOHSP010000148.1:0-6054 GCA_050733275.1 Gemmatimonadales bacterium | reverse complement strand
TCACCGAGCCATCGGTGTCGACCTGCAGCCAGGCGTTGGGTGCGAACGGGACGACGCCGTGGCGGTCGGGAATGCGAAATCCGATCACCAGCCCCGCGCCGATCGTCCCCGCGACCTCGAGAAACGCGCGCCGTTCCATCAGGCCTCCTTCGCCGCGCGATGGATCGCGGCGCGAATGCGCTGGTAGGTCCCGCAGCGGCAGATGTTGGTCATGGCCGCATCGATCTCGGCGTCGCTCGGCTGCGGCATCGCGCAGTGCGGCGCCTGCACCGTCCACCTCGACGGCAAAGCCACGCGCTCCTGCGTGACGCCGATCTCGGCGGTGGGCGACGCCCACGTTGCCACGATCGAAGGCCTGAGCCCGAATGCGACGCATCGTGTCCAGGAAGCGTGGATCGCCGAGGACGTGCCGCAGTGCGGCTACTGCCAGCCGGGCCAGATCATGGCCGCGGCGGCGCTGCTGGCGCAGCACCCGGCGCCGACCGACGGCGACATCGACCGGGCGATGACGAACATCTGCCGCTGCGGCACCTACCAGCGCATTCGCGCCGCGATCCATCGCGCGGCACAGGAGGCGTAATGGAACGGCGCACATTCCTTCAGGTCGGCGGCACCATCGGCGCGGGGCTCGTAATCGGATTTCGCATACCTGATTCGCGGGCTCTCCAGGCGTCCGCTGCGTTCGCGCCCAACGCGTGGCTGCGGGTCGGCACGGATGGCGCCGTGACCGTCACAATCGACAAATCCGAAATGGGCGAAGGCAATCACACGGCGCTCGCGATGCTCCTGGCCGAGGAGCTCGACGCCGACTGGTCCCGCGTGAAGGTCGGCCCGCTGCCCGTCAATCCGGCGGCGTGGTCGCGCCGCATGTCCACGGGCGGGAGCACCAGCGTGCGGACGTCGTGGGAACCGCTGCGCAAAGCCGGCGCGGCCGCGCGCGCGATGCTCGTCACCGCCGCCGCGCAAACGTGGGGCGTCGAGGCCGCGGTGTGCCGCACCGAGCGCGGCACGGTCATTCACACGGCAAGCGGACGGCGGCTCCCCTACGGCGCGCTCGCGCAGAAGGCCGCGACCCTCCGCCTTCCGGAGAACGCGCCGCTCAAGAATCCACAGGACTTCCGGCTGATCGGCACGCGCGTGCGGCGGCTCGATACACCGGCCAAGGTCCGCGGATCGGCGGTGTTCGGGATCGACGTCAAGGTTCCCGGGATGCTCATCGCGAGCATCGAGCGCGCGCCGGTGTTCGGCGGCCGGCTCCGGAGGTTCGACCCAGCGCCCGCCATGGCCGTGCCGGGCGTGCGGCACGTCGTGCCACTCGAAGCTCGGCCGTGGACGGGGACCAACGGCGCCTGGGGCATCGGCACCGAAGCCGGCGTCGCCGTCGTCGCCGACACGTACTGGCAGGCAGTCACCGGCCGCCGAGCGCTGCGCGCCGAGTGGGGGGCATTGCCGAATGCGTCGCTGAGCGACATCCCGCAGCGGCTCGCGGTGCTCGCCCGCGAATCGGGGGTCACCGCGCGCAAGGACGGCGACGCCGCCACGGCGCTCGCGGCCGCGGCGAGCCGGCTCGAGGCGGTGTACGAAGTGCCGTTCCTGCATCACGCCACGATGGAGCCGATGAACTGCACGGCTCACGTGCAGGACGGCCGCTGCGACGTCTGGGCCGCCACGCAGAACCAGACGCGCGCGCAGGAGGTTGCCGCCGAAGTGGCCGGCCTGCCGAAAGAGGCGGTGCGCGTCCACACGACGCTGCTGGGCGGGGGATTCGGGCGCCGCCTGGAATCGGATTTCGTGGCGGAAGCGGTCGCGCTGTCGAAGGCGGTCGGCGCGCCGGTGAAGGTGATCTGGTCGCGCGAGGACGACACGCGCCACGGGTTCTACCGGCCCGCGACGTACAACCGGCTCGCGGCGGGGCTCGATGCTCAGGGCAGGCTCGTCGCGTGGACGCACCGCGTCGTGGCCCCGCCGATCCTCAAAAAGTTCGGGCCGCTGAAGAACGGCATCGACGACACCTCGGTGGATGGCGCCGCGAACATGCCGTACGCGATTCCCAATGTGCTCGTGGACCAGGTCGCAGCGGATCTGCCCGTGCCGCTGGGCTTCTGGCGCTCGGTGGGCCAGTCGCAGAACGCCTACGTCGTGGAGTGCTTCCTCGACGAAGTCGCCGCGGCAGCCAAGCGCGATCCGCTCGAGCTGCGCCGCGAGCTGCTCAGGGACAAGCCACGCCACCTACGGGTGGTCGAGCTGGCGGCCGCGAAGGCCGGCTGGGGCACGCCGCTCCCGCCGGGGCGCGGCCGCGGCATCGCCGTCGCCGAGTGGGAACCCACCACGTGCGCCGAGGTCGCGGAAGTCTCGGTCGCGCCGGATGGCCAGGTCCGCGTGCATCGCGTGGTGTGCGCGGTCGACTGCGGGCCGGTGGTCAATCCCGACACGATCGAAGCGCAGATGCAGAGCGGCGTCGTGTTCGGGCTGACGGCGGCGCTGTACGGCGAGATCACCATCGAGGGGGGGCGGGTGAAGCAGGGAAACTTCGACGATTACCCGATGCTCCGCATGCCCGAGATGCCGGTCGTGGAGGTACACATCGTCCCCAGCACCGATGCGATCGGCGGGATCGGGGAGCCGTCCGTCCCCCCGATCGCGCCGGCGGTGTGCAACGCGATCTTCGCGGCGACCGGCAAGCGCGTACGCCGGCTGCCGCTCGGCACCATCACGTAGGACCGGAAGGGAGAGGCGCTAAGAGGCGCAGAAAGGCGCGGTCGCAGACGGTGCTCAACCGGCATCGGAGGCGACCGCGCCTTCTTGCGCAGTTTTGCGCAGTTTTGCGCCTTTTTTGTTTCAGGACGCGCGCGCCCGCAAACCCCGCTCGATGTCGTCCATGGAGACCTCGCTGGGAATCGTCCAGCGGCCCTGGCGCCGGGTAGGCACGCGCACCGAGGCAATCTCGCCGCTGCTGGCGAGCTCGACGATGGCGTTGGCCCCGTCCCCATGATCGCGGCTGGTGCGGATCACGAGCGTCCACACCCCCTCGGTGCCCCACGTGCGGCGCAGGGCATACACGCCAGGCCGCGACGTGGTGGAGAACTCGAGGCGGGTGGTGCGGCGCTCACCGCTCACGATCCCCTCAGCAGTCCCTTCGATCGTCGTGCCGAGCGGCGTGCCGTGATGGAACGTGTGGACGAGCAGGAAGGCGTCGCGCGTGGAGGAATCGTGCGGATTGACCGGATACTCGATCGAGATCCAGGGCGGGCCGGCGGCGACGAGCAGCGCGGCGAGACTCAACCCGGGCAATAGTGCGTGCATTTCTCGGCTCCGGAGAAGGTTCCTCAATAGGATGCCGGTCGAGTGAGCCGGGTTTAGGTGGTGCTGCAACGAAAGGCGCGTAAAGGCGCAGAGAGGCGCGGTCGCAGACGGTGCCCAACGTGCATCGGAGGCGACGGCGCCTTTTTGCGCCTCTTTGCGCCTTTTCGGTTTTTACCTCACCGCTCTCCCCGTTCTCGGATCTACTTCCCGCACCCCCCGCAGCACCATGCGCCGGAACAGAATGCGGTGGATCGTGGACCAGTAGCGCTCGAGCGCGTCGGGCGCGAGCGCGACCGCGCCCTCTCGCGTGACGCCGGCGGGCGGCGGCACGAGCTCGGCGAGGCGGTCGTAGACCGCGCCGCGCTGCGCCGCGTCGACGCGCTGGACCAGATGCCAGAGCGAGAGCGCATCCTCGGCGCGGGCGGCTCGCAGCGCCGCCGGAACGTCACCGCTCTCGAGGGCCCGGCGCAACCCGGCCGGCGCATCCTCGACGTACGGAATGCCGGGACCCTCACTCGCGCGGATCGCGACCAGCGCGCCCATCGGGACCTTGGCGAAACGATCGCCGGTCTGGAACTCCACGATGCCGCCCACGACGTGCAGCCGGCCGTTGCCGAGCGAGTCCGTCTCGAGCGTGTAGGCGCAGCCCAGGTCGATGGCGGTCCCGGCCGGCGTCTCGACGTAGAACAGCCGCGGGACGGTATCGACCCGGGCGTAGATGGCGCCGCGGGCGAGCCCCAGGCGGTGATCGTCGGGCTCCGCTTCGAGCAGGCGGACGCGCGTGGCCGGCTTCACTTCCACGTGGCCGATGTCGCCCACCGCGATCAGCGCGCGGGAGGAGTCGTCGGTCTCGACCCACTCGCCGACGCGTAGCGTACCGGCGTCGCCCCGGGCGAGCGGACTCTGGTCCACCTGCGGCCGGCCCGCGAGCGACTCGACGCGCCAGCCGGGCACGCCGCCTCGCACGAGGAGCAGCGCCGCGATGCTCGCCGCAAGCGCCAGCGGCAGTCCCGTCCAATACCAGCGCCGCGCCCGCCGCCGCAGCCGGGCCGCGATGCCGGGCCAGAGATCGCGCGGCGGCTCGATGCTCCGCGGCAGCGTCCGGACGGCATCCAGCAGGTCGCGTTCGTTCATCGCTCTTCTCCTCCTTCCAGCATTTCCCGTAACAGGCGCCGTGCCCGGAACAGTTGCGCCTTCGACGTCCCCACGGCGATACCCACGAGCCGCGCGATCTCGGCGTGGTCATAGCCCTCGATGTCGAACAGCACGAACACCTCGCGGGCTCCCGGCGGCAGCGCGGCGATCGCGCGCTCGAGGTCCACGGCGATCCCCGCCATCGTCCCCGCCCCGCGTTCCCGGGGCGTCTCGAGCCGCTCCGGCTCGGCGGCGGGCGTCACGCGCAGCTCGCGGCGCTGCGTCGTGCGGCGCTCGTTGAGCACCACGTTCACGGCCAGCCGGTGCAGCCACGAGCTGAACGCGCTTTCGCCGCGGAACGACCGCAGCTTGTCCCACAGGCGCACGAATACATCCTGCGTACGCTCCTCGGCGGCGGCGGCGTCTCCCGTCAGACGCAGGCACAGCGCGTAGACGCGGCCCACGTGCTCCGCATAGAGGTCCCGGAAGGCCTGGTGGTCGCCGGCCTGCGCCCGGGTGACGCGCTCGTCCGTCACAGAACTAGGATGCTGGAGGATGGTGAAGGGTTTGGAGGTTGTAGAGGGGCGCGTCACGGCAACCGCAGGCCGCCCGGGAGCAGCTCGCGCAGGCGCTCTTCGAGGGCGCGCTGCACCTCGTCGATGGGCGCCCGCTCGCGCGCGATGCGCTCGGCAATCTGGGCCTGGAGCTCGGTCACTCGGGCGCGCACCGGCCCGACCTCTCGGTCGATCAGGCGGTCGACTTCCGCCCGGAGCCGCCGTTCGGCCGCCGCCACCTCTTCGCCCAGCATCGCCCGCAACCGCTCGGCAATCGCTTGATCGAGGTTGGAGCGCACCTGGAGCCGGGGCTCGCGCAGCGTGCCGGTGACGCGTGCCTCGACCTCGAGACGTCGGATTCCCGAAACGGTGCGCCACAGCAGCTCCTGCAGGTCGCCGCCACGCGCCGAGCCGGTGTCGCGCGCCCACGTGACCGCGCTCGAGCGGATCGTCCAGCGCGCGTCGATCGCGTCGCCGCGCAGCGCGAATCCGAGCTGGACGGTGGCGTCGCCGGGATCGAGCTGCAGCGGGAGCCCCGGGAGCTGGATCGGTGGCAGCCGGACGCTCTCGAGCGTCACGCCCGCGGTATCCTCGGGCGTGCCGCGCACGTGGTCGAGCATGACGCCGGCGCGCAGCGCCGGTCCGCTGGCGCGGGCGAGCAGGGGCCGCCCATAGAGGGCCGGGTCGCTGGCGACGCCGCTGACGCTGCCCGCGTAGCGCCGCGGCTCCGCCGATTCGGGCCGCAGCACGAAGGACAGCTCGGCGCTGCGCAGCAGGAACGCCGGCAGCTCGCGCTCGCGCGGGAAGCGGACGTCCACACCGGAACGGCGCACCCGGGCGTCGCCCGCGCCGGCGCGCGGCACCAGGCCCGGTGGCATGTAGCGGCGCGCCAGCTCGATGTAGTAGTAAAGGCGCTCGAACGGCGTGATCGCGCCCGGGGCGAACAGCGCGGCGCCCACTTCGGGCGCGGCCAGCCGAGGCAGCCGCACCAGACGACGCGCGAAGGCGTAGTCGCGGCGCCGGGCGCTGTCCAGCTCGGCGACGCCGCTCCGCAGCGCAGCGA
>JBOHSP010000147.1:0-18534 GCA_050733275.1 Gemmatimonadales bacterium | reverse complement strand
GTGGTCGAGGCCGCGCTGTTCCCCACCGTGGCCTACCTCGCGGGGTCCGCGGAGCTCGACTACCGGCCGGCGGCGGCGCCGCTATTCGAGCGGCTGGGCGTTGCGGCGCCCGCGCCGGTGGCGCGCTGGTCGGGGGTGATCCTGGAATCGCGCGTCGACCGGGTGCTGCAGCGCCACGGTCTGACGCCGGCCGATTTTGACGGCGCGCCGGGGGCGCTGGAGGGCCGGCTGGTGCGCGACGCCGTTCCGCCCGGCGTGCTGGAGGAGCTAGCGGCGACGCGTGCCGAGGTGGAGCGGCGCTATGCGGCGCTGGCGGCGGCCGTCGCCCGGCTGGACCCGACGCTGGAGCGCACCGTCCAGTCCGCGCGCAACGCGGCGCTCGTCGGGACCCAGGGAATCGAGAAGAAGGTGATCGCCAGCCTGAAGCGGTCCAACGAGACGTTGCTGGGCCAGCTGGCGCACGCGCGCGCATTGATCGCGCCGGGAGGCAAGCCGCAGGAGCGTGTGCTCACCGCGGTCTCGTTCCTCGCTCGCCATGGGCCGGGCCTGCTCGACGCCGTCGACGCCGAGGTGGCGCGCTGGGCGGCGGCTCTCTAGAATCCGACCATGTGGGTCCTGGCGGTCATCCTCATCGTGGCGTTGCTGATCCCCGTCGTGGCGATCCTCGTGGACTCGCCGGTGGGCCGGTCCATCGCCCGGCGCATGGAAGGCGCGCCCGGCGCGCCAGCGGAGCTGCGCGACATGCAGCGCAAGGTCGAGTTGCTCGAGAACGAAGTTGACGAGCTGAACCGCTCTCTTGCAGGGATGCGGGACGAGCTGCAGTTCGTGCAGCGCCTGCTCGAGGATCCCCACCGCAAGACGCTTCCCCCATCGCCCTCCCAGCCCGGCTGACGTGAGCGGCGCCGGGCGTCACGCGGCACGCGTCGCGGCCGGCATTCTCGTTACCCGCGTGCTCGGCTACGTCCGGGAGCGGGTGTTCGCGTACTATTTCGGAAACGGCGCGGCGGCGGACGCCTTTCGCGCCGCGTTGCGCATTCCCAACGCGCTCCGCAACCTGCTCGGGGAGGGCACCCTCTCCGCGTCCTTCATTCCGGTGTATGCGGCGCTGAACGAGCGCGCCGACAAGACCGCCGCCCGGGCGCTGGCGGGCGCCGTGCTCGGCCTGCTGCTGCTGGCGAGCGGGGTACTCGCCATCATCGGCATCGCGTTCGCGCCGGGCATCACCGCGCTCGTCGCCCAGGGCTTCGCGGGCGAGCGCCGCGAGCTGACCACGGTGCTCATCCGGATCTTGTTCCCGATGAGCGGCCTCATGGTCGTCTCGGCCTGGTGCCTGGGCGTGCTGAACACGCACCGGCGGTTTTTTCTCCCCTACGCCGCGCCGGCGCTGTGGAATATCGCCGGCATCGCGGCGATGGTCGGCGGGGCGGTGTGGTTCGCCGGAGAAGCGGATGGTCCTGTCCTCACCCGGCTCGCGCTCGCGCTCGCCTGGGGCACCGTCGTGGGCAGCGTGCTGCAGGTCATCGTCCAGTTGCCGACGTGCCGGCGCCTGCTGCGCGGCATCCCGCTGCGCGCCAGCCTCGCGCCCGAGGGCGTGCGGGGCGTGCTGCTCGCCTGGACGCCGCTCGTCATCGGCGCCGGCGTGGCGCAGCTCTCGGGCCTCGTGGACACCTTGCTCGCCTCGTTCACGGGCGAGGGAGGGCTCGCCAGCCTCGGCTACGCGCAACTGATCCAGGTGCTGCCGATCAGCCTGTTCGGCGCATCGGTGGCGGCGGTCGCCCTCCCCGACCTCGCGCGCGACGCCGCGGCGCCGGCGGACGCGTCGCGCGACGAGCTGCGCGGGCGCCTGGCCGTCGGGTTCCGCCGTATCGCGTTCTTCGTTGTGCCGTCCGCTTTCGCGTTCGCGGCGGCGGGGCCGGCCATCGTCGGCCTGCTGTTCCAGACCGGGCGTTTCGGCGCGGACGATACGGCGCTCGTCGGCGGGGTCCTCGCGGCGTACGGCGTGGGGCTGCTGGGCCACGCGACCGTCAAGCTGTTCGCATCGGGCTTCTACGCGCTGCGCGACACGCGCACGCCCGTGCGCATCGCCGTGCTGTCGCTCGTCGTGGCGGCGGGGCTGTCGTGGTCGCTGATGGGCGTCCTCGGGCCGGCGGGCATCGCGCTGGGCTCGTCGCTCGGCGGGATCCTGAACATGGTCCTCCAGGTCACGACGCTCGAGCGGCGCGTCGGGACGATCCTGGGGCCGGCCGAGTGGCGCTGGCTCGGCGTCGCCGCGGGCGGAGCCGTGATCGGCGCGGCCCTGACGATGCTGACGACCGGGCTGGTGGACGCGTGGGGCGCCGGCCCGGTCGTCGGCGGCGTTGCCGTGCTGGCTATCTTTGGGATGTCGTACGGAGCGACAACATTGGCGCTCCGGCACCCCGATGCGATTCGCGGATGGCACACTCTGACCGGCTCGCCCGCCAACTGACGGCTCTCCCCGACCGCCCCGGCGTCTATCTCTGGAAAGACGCCGGGGGGGCGGTCGTGTACGTGGGGAAGGCCAAGAATCTGCGGGCCCGCGTGCCGACCTACCTCGCCGCCGACGGCCAGTCCACGCCCGAACGGGAGGGGCTGGCGCGGCAGATCGCCGACCTCGAGACCATCGTGGTGCCGAACGAAGCGCAGGCGCTGCTGCTCGAGAACACGCTGATCAAGGAGCACCAGCCGCGCTTCAACATCCGGCTGCGCGACGACAAGAGCTACCCGCAGATCGCCGTCACGCTGGCCGAGCCGTTCCCGCGCGTGCTGGTGGTGCGCCGCGTCACCATCCCGGGCGCCCGCTACTTCGGGCCGTACACCGACGTCGCCACGCTGCGCCAGACCCTCAAGATCATTCGCCGCATCTTCACGGTACGGTCCTGCAACTGGAACCTTCCCGACGAAGCGCCGGGGCGCCCGTGCCTCGACTTCCATATCGAGCGCTGCAAGGCGCCCTGCGTCGGACGGCAACAGGTGGCCGACTACCGTCGCATGATCGACGACGTGCTGCTGTTTCTCTCCGGCAAGACCCTGGAGGTGCGGGGGCGGCTGCGCGAGCGGATGCAGGAGGCGAGCGCCGCGCTGGACTACGAGCGGGCCGCGCAGCTGCGCGACGCGCTGCAGTGGCTCGATCAGCTGGAGCGCCCCCAGACCGTGGAGGTGGTGGGCGGAGGCGACGCCGACGCGATCGGGTTGGCGCGCGATGGGGACGATGCCTGCGGCGTGATCTTGCGGGTGCGCGAGGGGCGCCTCGTGGCCCGCGAGCACCGCTTCCTCGAGAACGTCGCGCACGCGCCGGAGGGAGAGGTGTTGAGCGCCTTCCTGGTGGGCTACTATCTGCCGCTCGAACAGCGCGCCCGACGCGTCGTGATGCCCTACGCCCCCGCCGATCTCGAGGCCCTGGGGGAGCTCGTGCCCGACGTGGAATTCGTCGTGCCGCAGCGCGGCACGGGGGCGAAGCTCGCCGAGCTCGCCGATCAGAATGCCCGGCACCTGCTCGACAGCTTCAAGATCGAGACGTTCGATATCGACGAGCGCTCGGCCGACCCCGTTTTCGCGCTGGGCCGCGACCTCGGTCTTGCGGTCGTGCCCCGTTCCCTCGCTTGCATCGACATCTCGACCAACCAGGGGCGCGACACGGTGGGATCGCTGGTCTGGTTCGAGGGCGGGCGCCCCCGCAAGGCGGAGTACCGCCGCTATCGTATCAAAGGCGTCGCTCAACAGGACGACTGCGCCGCCGTGGCCGAGGTGGTCACGCGCTTCGTCACGCGCCGGCGCACGGAGAACAAGCCGCTGCCCGACCTCATTGTGATCGATGGCGGCCGCGGCCAGCTGGGCGCGGCGGTGGACGCCGCGCAAGGCGCGGGGGCGGCGGGCCTGCCCATCGTGAGCCTCGCCAAGCGGGAGGAAGCCGTGTTTCTCCCGGGGCTGGTCGAGCCGCTGCGGCTGTCGCGCCGCAGCCCGTCGCTCAAGCTGCTGCAGCGGGCGCGCGACGAGGCGCACCGCTTTGCCGTCTCCTACAGCCGCACGCGGCGCGCGCAGCGCACGATCACGTCGGAGCTGCTCCGCATCCCGGGCATCGGGCCGGCGCGCCGGCGACTGCTGCTCGAGCGGTTCGGCTCCCTCGCCGGCGTCCGCACCGCCACGCCCGCCGAGATCGCGGCGCTGCCCGGGTTCTCGACCACGCTGGCGGATCGCATCCTCGACTCGCTGCACCAGCGGGCCTAGGGGCCCGAATGATCAATGACCAATGACCAATGATCATGGCTGGTCGCTCGAGTGCTCCGCCTGCGTGCCGCCGCGCACGCGCAGCGCGGAGGGGCTGCCCGGCGTATGCGATGCGTGCGGTGCGCCCTACCTCGTTCGCTATGCGAGCCCGCCGCCGCCCGAGGCGCGCGCGCTGCTGCGGGAGCAGCGCTGGACGATGTGGCGCTACGGCGCCTGGCTGCCGCTCGCCGGCGTCGAGCGGCCGGTCACGCTGGGCGAAGGTGGAACCCCGCTGCTCGCGGCGCGGCGGCTCGGCGACCGGCATGGGTTCGCGCACCTCTGGATCAAGGAGGAGGGGTCGAACCCGACCGGCTCCTTCAAAGCGAGAGGTCTGGCCATGGCCGTCACGCGCGCGACGCTCGCGGGGGCCAGCCGGTTCGTCGTGCCGACGGCGGGGAATGCCGGCGTGGCGCTGGCGGCGTACGCGGCCCGCGCCGGCGCGCACGCGCGCGTGTACGCGCCGAGCGACACGCCGCGACCCATTTGCGAACAGATCCGCGCCTTCGGCGCCGAGTTGATCCAGATCGACGGCCACATCGGCGACTGCGGGAAGGCGGCACGCGAGTACGCGGGACAGTCCGGCGGCACGACGGTGGACGTTTCGACACTGCGGGAACCCTACCGGATCGAAGGCAAGAAGACGCTGGGACTCGAAATCGCCGAGCAGTTCGGCTGGACGCTGCCCGATGCGATCGTCTATCCCACGGGGGGCGGCACGGGCCTGATCGGCATGTGGAAGGCCTTCAACGAGCTGCGCGAGGCGGGATGGATCAAAGGCGCGCTGCCGCGGATGTTCAGCGTACAGGCGAGCGGCTGCGCGCCCGTCGTGCGGAGCTTCGACAAGGGGTCGCCGCGCTGCGATCCGTGGGACCAGCCGACCACGACCGCCGCCGGCCTGCGCGTCCCGGCTCCCCTGGGCGACCGCCTCATCCTCCAGGCGTTGCGCGACAGTGATGGCGGCGCGGTCGCCGTCAGCGATGCGGCGCTCCTCGCGGCCGCGCGCGAGCTGCAGACGCTGGAAGGCGTGGACGCGGCGCCGGAGGGCGGGGCGACTCTGGCTGGGGCCATCGAGCTGTGGCGGCGCGGGATCCTGAAGACGGAACATCGCGTGGTGATCTTCAACACAGGCGCCGGGTGGCTATATCGGCTGTAAGCCTTTTATATTCCACCACTTCGGCCCATGCGACTCGCCATCATCGACCCGGCCGCCGGTATCAGTGGCGACATGACGCTCGGGGCACTCCTCGACTTGGGTCTGCCTGCGTCGTGGCTGCAGGAACTGCCGGCGCGGTTGGGGCTCGAGGGGGTGCGCGTTGCGGTTCGTGACGTGCGGCGGGCGGGCGTGCAGTGCAAGCAGGTCGAGTTTGTCATCCCCGAGCAGCCGCACGGACGGCACGTCGGCGAGCTGCTGGCGTTGGTCGAGCGTGCGCCGGTGTCACCCTGGGTGAAGGAGCGCGCGAGTGGGGCGTTCCGCTTGCTCGGGGAGGCGGAGGGGCGGGTGCACGGTGTGCCGGCCGAGCGGGTGCATCTGCACGAGGTGGGGGCGGTGGATGCCGTGCTCGACATCGTGGGGGCGATCGAGGGGTTCGAGCGGCTCGGCGCCGAGGCGGTGTACACCCTCCCCGTGGCCACGGGCCATGGGTGGGTCGCGGCGGCGCATGGGCAGTTGCCGGTGCCCGCACCCGCGACGGCGATACTGCTCGAGGGGCTGGAGATCGCGGCGGGCGGGCCGGTGGAGGGCGAAGCGGTGACGCCGACCGGAGCGGTCCTGTTGCGGGCGCTCACGGCGGGGCAGCCGCCGGCGCGCTGGCGGATGACCGGGAGCGGTTGGGGAGCGGGACAGCGCGATCCCCAGGGCTACCCCAACGCGCTGCGGATCATGATGGCCGAGGCAGCGGCCGAGGCAGGGCGGGTGGTGCTGCTAGCGACGGATATGGACGACATGAGTCCCGAGTACGTGGAGCCGCTGCGGCAAGCCCTGATGGCGGCGGGGGCGTTGGACGTGCAGACCTGGCCGGTCCAAATGAAGAAGGGGCGGCAGGGGTTTCGCCTCGAAGCCATGGCCCCGGAGGGTCTCGCCGACGCCGTGACGACGGAGCTGTTTCGTCACAGCACGACGGCCGGCGTGCGGCGCTGGGTGGCGGAGCGGGCGACGTTGTCGCGGCACGAGCTGACCGTGCGGCTGGATGGGGTCGCGGTGCGGGTGAAGGTGCTGGAGCAGGGAGGGGAAACACGCGTCCGGGTGAAACCGGAGTATGACGATGTCCTGGCGGCGGCGCGGGCGTTGGGCAAGCCGCCAATCGACGTGGCGCGCGCGGTGGAGCGCGACGCCGAGGCCATTCTCGGGGGGCAGAATGTACCGTAGCCAAGCTTTCGCAAGCCACGCGTTCGTCCTGTTGGTGGCCGCGCTGGTGGTGACGCCGGCGGCGGCGCGCGCGCAGGCAGTCGGTCGCTGGGTCGATGTGAGCTGCGATCTCCGACCGGGACACGGCCTGGTCAATCGCGCCCTGGGGCGCCTGCGCAACGCCGCCAACGCGCGCGTGGCGGATCAACGTCAGGAGAACCTCGATGAAGCGCAGCGCGCGCTGGCGGAGGCCCTGACGGCCGAAAACCAGGGCGACAATCCCGCGACCTGGTACTATCTCGGGCGCTACTACCTGCTGCGGGACGACGCGGCGGGCGCCGACTCGGCGTTTACGCGGGCGGAGCAGCTCAAGCCCGACTGCGCCGAGGACATCGCGACGTGGCGGCGGATGATGTGGGTGCCGTTGTTCAACGCGGGCGTGGAAGCGGCTCAGACCAACAATCCCGACTCGGCGCTCCGCGCGTTCCGGCGCGCGAGCCTGATCCTGCGGACCGAGCCGGTCGGCTTCCAGTATCCCGCGCTGCTGCACTACAACGCCGGGCGCTATGACTCGGCGATCGTGTATTTCCGCAAGACGGCGGATGCCGCGGGCGCAAACCCGCAATACGCCGAGCAGCGCAAGGATGCGCTCTATAATCTGTCGCGACTCCAGCACGGCCTGGCGCGCGGCGAGCAGGACAGCCTGTCCAGCATCAATTCGGACACGCTCTCCCCGCGGTGGACGGCGACCGAAGCGGCGTACCGCGAGTACCTCGCGCTGTATCCGAACGATGCCGAGATTCTGGCGAGTCTCGGCAACGTGCTCGTGCAGATGGGGAAGCGCGACAGCGCGTTCGCGCTGTACCGGGAGATCATCGCGCGCGCGGACTCCGTCGGGTCGATCACGCTGTTCCGGGCCGGGGTCGAGATCTATCAGAGCGCGCCGCCGCAGCCCGATACGACCGCCGCGGCGAACGACTGCCGGGCCGGAGCGCGCCGGGAGCGCCTCTCGGCCGCCCGTATCCGGGCGCGCTGCGACTCGGTCAAGAGCGGCTTGATACGGGACTTCAACACGTCGTTCCGCGAGACGTACGGGCTTGCCGAGGAGGCTTTCACGAAGGTCGTCGAAATGAATCCGCACTTTCGCGATGGATTGTTCACGCTCGTCAATACGAAGCTGCTGCTCAATGACACGACGAACACGCTGGCGACCGCGCGCCGCCTTGTGGCCCAGGATCCGCTGAACCGGGAATCGCTGCGGCTGCTGGCGTTCACCTACCAGCAGGCCGGCGACGTCGATTCGACGCTGCACTACCTGCGCATGGCGGACTCGACGCTCGTGATCGACGTGACGGTGAACCAGTTCGAGCCGGATTCCCAGGGGGCGAGCCTGCAGGGCATCGTCACGAACCCGCGCAAGGGCGGCAGTCCACCCACGAAGCTGGTGTTCGAGTTTCTCGACCGGGCGGGGCAGGTGGTCGCGACGCAAACGGCCGACATCCCGGCGATTCAGCCGCAGCAATCGCATCCGTTCGAGCTGAAGCCGACCGGGGTCGGCATTCAGGCGTGGCGGTACCGGCGCCTGTGACCGATTGACAGGCGGCGGGATGGGTAGCCACATTCCGCCAGCACTGCGGGCGTAATTCAGGGGTAGAATGCCAGCTTCCCAAGCTGGACGTCACGGGTTCGAATCCCGTCGCCCGCTCTCGCCATGACTCCCGGTGCGCTGCTCCTGCTCGCGCTCCTCGCCCAGGCGCCGGGGCCTCCTTACGACATCCTGATCAGCGGCGGCACGGTGGTGGACGGCACCGGGGCCGCCGCGTTCGTCGCGGACGTCGCGATCCGCGGCGATCGCATCGCGCGCGTCTCGCGGACGCCGCTACCGCGCGACAGCGCGCGCCGCGTGATCGACGCCCGCGGTTTCGCCGTCACCCCCGGATTCATCGACCTGCACGCCCATCTCGAGCCTCTGCTGCGGCTGCCCGGTGCCGACAACGCCGTGCGCCAGGGGGTGACCACCGCCCTCGGAGGCCCCGACGGGTCCGGACCATGGCCGCTGGGCGCATATCTCGATTCCGCCGCGACGATCCGCGTGGGGCTGAACGTAGCCTATCTCGTGGGGCACAACACGGTGCGCCGCCGCGTGATGGGGATGGCCGATCGGGCTCCCACGGCCGCCGAGCTCGCGCGGATGCAGACCATGGTCGCTCGGGCGATGGACGAAGGGGCGTTCGGTCTGTCGACCGGCCTGATCTACCTGCCGGGCAACTATGCTCGCACCGACGAAATTGTCGCGCTGGCCGAAGTCGCGGCGCGATCCGGTGGCATCTACACGTCGCACCTGCGGGCCGAGGGACTGGGCCTGATCGAGGGCGTGGCGGAAGCACTCGAGATCGGTCGGCGCGCGCGCATCCCCGTTGTGCTCACGCATCACAAGGTGGTCGGCGCGGCCATGTGGGGGGCGAGTCGCCGCACCCTCGCGATGGTCGACTCGGCGCGCGCCGCCGGCACCGACGTGATGGTCGACCAGTACCCGTACACCGCGACCTACACCGGAATCGGGATCCTGGTGCCGCAATGGGCGAGAGCCGATGGCGATACGGCCTTCCGGCGCCGGCTCGCGAATCCCGCGCTGCGCGACAGCATCGTGCGCGGCATCGTCTTCAACATTCTGAACGACCGCGGCGGCGGCGATCTCGCGCGGGTGCAGCTCGCCCGCGTCTCCTGGGACACGACCCTGGAAGGGCAAACCCTCGCCGACTGGGCCCGCCGCCAGGGTAAGCCCACAACGCCGGAGCAGGGGGCCGAGCTCGTGTTGGAGGCGCTGCGCCGGGGCGGCGCCTCGGCGATCTACCACGTGCTCGACGAGGCCGACGTCGAGCGGATCATGCGCCATCCCTTCAGCATGGTCGCGTCCGATGGACGCCTGGTGCAGCTCGGCGACGGGCACCCGCACCCCCGCTGGTATGGCACGTTTCCGCGCGTCCTGGGGCACTACGTGCGCGAGCGCCAGATCCTCTCGCTCGAGGAGGCGATCCACAAGATGACCGGTTTGCCGGCGCAGCGGCTTGGCCTTGCGGGCCGCGGCCGGGTCGCGCCCGGAGCCTACGCCGACATCGTCGTCTTTGACCCTGCCACGGTGCGCGACCGCGCGACCTTCGAAGATCCCCACCAGTACCCGGCCGGCATTGCCTACGTGTTCGTGAACGGAGTGGCCGCCGTGGACGCAGGGCGGTTCACGGACGCCCGGGCGGGCCGCGTGTTGCGCCGCTAGCGCTGGAGCCTCAGCTAAGCGATATTAGGCCTTGAAGTTGCGGCGTTAGCTTCAGAAACTCCTTGAACCTCTAAGGCGGCGCAGTGATTCGCGTGCAGACCGTGGCGCCCGACACCCTGGGTGCCGCCCTCGATCTTCCCCCCGGCACCGAGCTGCTCGCGGTCAACGACCGCGAGCTCGAGGACTTTCTCGACTGGGAGTTCCTCACGGCCGACGAGCGCTTCCTGCTGCGCGCGCGGCTGCCCTCGGGACACGAGGTCGAGTACGATGTGGAGCGGCCCGAGGGGCTGCCGATGGGCGTCACGCTGGAGCCTCCACGGATCCGGCGTTGCGCCAATCACTGCGATTTCTGCTTCGTGGACGGCAATCCGCAGGGGCTGCGCCACGCCCTCTACATTCGGGACGACGATTACCGGCTCTCGTTCCGCTACGGCAATTTCGCGACGCTCACCAACCTCAAGCCGTGGGACACCGCGCGGATTATCGAATATCGGCTGTCGCCGCTGTACGTCTCGGTGCACGCCACCGACTCGGTGGTGCGGCGCTGGCTGCTGCGTAATCCCGAAGCCCCGGAGATCGTGCCGCAGCTCCGCTGGTTCGGCGAGCGCGGCATCTCGTTCCACGCGCAGATCGTGCTGGTGCCGGGCGTGAATGACGGCCCGCAGCTCGTCCGGTCATTGACCGATCTCTACGGCCTCGGCGCGCCCGTGCTGTCGGTGTCGGTCGTGCCGGTCGCCCTGACGGAGTTCAGCAAGCACCAGTTGGTGCGCCAGCCGACGCGCGACGAATGCCGGGCGGCGCTCGACACGGTGGCGACCTTCGCCACACGCGCGCGGGCCGAGCGGGGCACGCCGTGGTGCTACGGGGCGGACGATCTCTATCTCCAGGCGGACGTGCCGCTCCCGCCGGCGGAGTGGTACGGCGAGTTCGAGCAGCGCGAGAACGGCGTGGGCGCGGTGCGCTATCTGCAGACCAGGATCGCGGCGGCGCACGAGGCGCTCGGCCGCGGCGCCTGGCGGGGACGGCGGATCGGGATCGTCACCGGCACGGCCATGGGGCCGCTGATCCCACAGATCGTGGCTGATCTTACGCAGATAACCGGGGCCCATTTCGAGATCCTGGCGCTCGAGAACGCGTTGTTCGGGCCGTCAGTCACGACCGCCGGACTGCTGCCGGGCGCCGCCATCCTGACGGCGCTGCGCGGCCGCGGCGACCTCGATCTCGCCCTGCTGCCCGCGGAGAGCGTCAACGACGATCTCCGCTTCATGGACGATCGCGACGCACACGAGCTCGCGACCCAGCTGCCGATGCCGGTGCGGTTCTCGTACGACTTTGCGGATGCATTGGCCGATTGCGGATTGCGGATTTCGGAGCGCGGATTGGAAAACAACTCGCCCGGAGAATCCGCAATCCGCAATCCGCAATCCGCAATTTGTGGAGATGACTGATGAGCGGCACGCCCACGGTCGCGATTATCGGCCGGCCCAACGTCGGCAAATCGACGCTCTTCAACCGCATCATCGGCCGGCGGGTGGCGATCGTGGATGCGCAGCCCGGGGTCACGCGCGACCGCCACTTCGCGCCCGCCGAGTGGAACGGGCGGCGCTTCTGGCTGGTGGACACGGGGGGCCTCGTCCCCGGCTCCAGCGATCCCCTGAACCGCGCCATCCGCGAGCAGGTCGAGCAGGCCGTATCCGAAAGCGACGTGCTCATCTTCCTGGTGGACGTCGAGGCCGGCGTGCACCCGATGGATCGCGAGATTGCCCAGTATCTGCGCAAGGCCGGGCGCCCGGTGCTCCTGGTAGTGAACAAATGCGACGCGCTGCCCGACGAAACCCGGCACCTCGCGTTCTATGAGATGGGGCTTGGCGACCCGTTTCCCGTGTCGGCCGCAGTCGGCAAGAACAGCGGCGATCTGCTCGACCGGCTGGTCACCCTGTTACCGCCGCCGGCCGTCGCCCCGGAGGATGCCGCCGCCATCTATGTGGCGGTCGTCGGGCGGCCGAATGTCGGCAAGTCGAGCCTGGTAAACCGGCTGCTGGGGCGGGAACGAGTCATCGTGCAAGATGAGCCGGGCACGACGCGCGACGCGATCGACACCCCGTTCGCGCACGACGGGCGCACCATCGTCTTCATCGATACGGCGGGGCTGCGCAAGCGCAGCAAGGTCGACGAGGATCTCGAGTTCTACTCCGTGCTGCGCACCACGCGGGCCATCGAGCGCGCCGACGTGTGCCTGCTCGTCGTGGACGCCAAGGATGGCATGCACGCGCAGGACCTGAAGATCGCGAGCGACGCCTGGGAGCAGGGGGCGGCGGTGCTCATCGCCGTGAACAAATGGGACCTGATCGAGGAGAAGGACACCAACACCGCGGTACGCGGCGAGCGCGAGCTGCGGGCGCGCGCGCCGTCGCTCGAGTTCACTCCATTCTTCTACGTCTCGGCCAAAACCGGGCAGCGGGTGTCCCGACTGCTCGACGCGATCGTCGCCGTCGCCGAGGAGCGCACCCGGCGGATCCCGACGGCGGAGGTGAACCGGGTCCTCGCAGAGCTGCTGGCGCGCCAACAGCCGCCGCAGCCCGTCGGCGAGTCGGTGCGGCTGTTCTACGCCACCCAGATCGGGACGGCGCCGCCCCGGTTCGCGGTCGTGGCCAACCGGCCGGAGGCGATCCCCGACTCCTACGCGCGCTACCTGCACAACGGGTTCCGGGAGGCGTGGGGGTTCACCGGCGCGCCCCTGGCGATCACGTTCCGCCGCAAGCGCGGCAGCCGGCGCGCGGGCAGTACCGACGGCCGGAGGACGCGCCGCTGAGCGCCGTCCTGTGGATCGTCGCGGGCTATCTGCTCGGCGCCACGCCGACCAGCTATCTCGCCGGGCGGCTGGGGAAGGGCATCGACCTGCGCGAGCACGGATCGAAGAACCTGGGCGCCACGAACGTATACCGGATGCTCGGCTGGAAATACGCGATCCCGGTGGGCCTGTTCGACATCGCCAAGGGCGCGGTGCCGGTGCTGCTCGCGCCCCCGCCGCCGTGGCTGCCCGTGGCGGTGGGCGCCGCCGCGGTCGCCGGTCACATGTTCTCGCCCTATGTGGGCTTCCGGGGAGGGAAGGGCGTCGCCACGGCCGCGGGGATGTTCCTCGCCCTCGCGCCGCTGGCGCTGCTGCTCGCGCTCCCGGTGTGGACCCTGTGCCTCTGGCTCACCGGGTACGTCTCGCTGAGCTCGATCGTGGCGGTGCTCACCGTGCCGGGCTGGATCCGCATCGTGGGACCGGATTCGCCGTTCGTGTTCGGCGCGAGCGTGGTGCTGGGGCTATTGATCGTCTTGGGGCACCGCCGCAACATCGCGCGCCTCCTGGCGGGCACCGAGAGCCGCTTCCGAACGCGTCACAAACCGTCCGACCGTCCGCCCGTCCGGCGGTCCAACCCATGAAGATCGCCGTCGTGGGAGGCGGCGCCTGGGGGACGGCCCTGGCGGATCTGCTGGCCCGCAAGGGCGACCAGGTGACGCTGTGGGCGCGCGAGCCCGAGGTCGTGGAGAGCATCACCCGCGACCACGTCAACGCCATGTTCCTGCCGGGGGCGAGGCTGGCGCCCGGTCTCCGCGCGGCAGGCGACCTGGGCGCGGCGCTCGCCGGGGCCGAGGTCGTCGTGTCGGCGGCGCCGGCGCACGCGATCCGGTCCGTCATGGAACGCGTCGGCGCGGTGCTCGCGAACCGGCCCCTCGTCGTCAGTGTCTCCAAGGGCCTCGATCCCGAGCGGCTGCAACGGCCGTCCTGCGTCCTCGCCGACGTGCTCCCCCCCGGCGTCCCGGTGGCCGTTCTGTCGGGCCCCTCGTTTGCCGCGGAGGTGTTCGCGCAGCAACCCACGGCGGTTGTGGCGGCGGCGGCCGATCACGCCGTCGCGCAACGGGCGCAGCGCGCGTTCTCGACACCGTATTTCCGAGTCTACTCGCACACCGACGTGATCGGGGTCGAGCTGGGGGGTGCGCTCAAGAACGTCATCGCGCTCGCCGCCGGGATCCTCGAGGGGCTGGGGCTCGGTCACAACACGCGCGCCGCCCTGATCACGCGCGGCCTGGCGGAGATCACGCGCCTCGGCGTGGCGCTGGGCGCGAATCCGCTGACGTTCGCCGGCCTCGCGGGCATGGGCGATCTGATTCTGACGGCCACCGGCCCGCTGTCGCGCAACCGCTCGCTCGGCACCGCGCTGGGGAAGGGGCAGTCTCTGAGCGACGCCCTGGCGGGCAAGCCGGTGGTGGTCGAAGGCGTCAACACGGCCCGCACCGCCGTCGCCCTGGCCGATCAGCATGGCGTCGAGCTGCCGATCTCGCTCGAGGTGGCCAACGTGCTGTTTCACGACAAGCCGCCCCGCCAGGCGATCGCCGATCTGATGGAACGCGATCTCAAGGCCGAATGAGCGCGACGCCGCCCGCCCACCCCGTTCAGGAGTTCTTCTCTATCGGCGAGGTGTGCCAGCTCACCGATCTGAAGCCCCACGTGCTCCGCTACTGGGAAAGCCAGTTCCGGTTTCTCAATCCCGCGAAGAACCGGTCCGGGAATCGCGTCTATCAGCGGCGCGAAATCGAGCTCATCATGCTCGTGAAGCACCTGCTGTATACGGAGAAATACACGATCGAGGGAGCGCGGCAGAAGATCGAACAGTACCGGCGGTCGGGCGAGCTCAAACCCGAAGCGCGACGGGCCCTGGCAACCGAAACGGTCCAGGAGCTGCGCGCCGAACTCAAGTCGGTGCTGAACATCCTGGAGGGGACGACGCCGAATCCCGGTGGCGGTGGCGCCGGCGCGAGCGGAGGCGGGCGCTGACGGTGCCGGCAGCCGGGCGGGTGGCGGTCGTCATTCCGGCATATCAGGCGGCGCGGACGATCGCGGACATCGTAAGCCGCGTGCGCCAGACGGTGCCTGGCGCGGAGGTCTGCGTGTTGGACGACGGCTCGACGGACGACACCGGGCGCCGGGCGCGGGAGGCGGGTGCCACGGTCATCGCGCACCCGGGCAATTGCGGCAAGGGCGCGGCGTTGGCGAGCGGCATCACCGCGGCGCTGGCGGGCGGCGCGACCGCCGTCGCGACGCTCGATGCCGACGGCCAGCATCCCCCCGAGACGCTGCCGGCGCTGCTCGCGCCCGTCATGGCCGGGGAGGCCGATCTCGTCCTGGGCGGCCGGAGACGCACGCACCCGATGCCGCTGAGCCGCCGCTTGACCAACTGGCTGTCGGCCCGCCTCGCGAGCCGCCTCGCGGGGCAGCCGGTCACCGACGCGCAGACGGGCTACAGGGTGTTCACGGCCGAGCTGGCGCGCCGCGTGCGGCCGAGCGAGCGCCATTACGACTTCGAGACGGCCTTCCTGCTGGACGCGCTGGCGGCGGGCTGCCGGGTGCAGTGCGTCCTCATTCCCACGGTGTACGACGGCACGCCCAGCCACTTCCGGTCGCTGGCGGACACCTGGCGGATCGCGCGCGTCTTTCGTCGACACGCGCGCGGGATTCTGTGGGGGAGGCGGGGGCAGGGGCGGGGGCGCGCGGCGTGAAGGATCTGCGGATACTTGTCTCCAACGACGACGGCATTCTCGCGCCGGGGATCGGCCTGCTGGCCGAGGTGTGCTCAGCGGTGGGGCAGGTGACCGTGGTGGCGCCCGACCGGGAGCAAAGCGGCACCTCGCATTCGCTCACGCTGCATCGCCCGCTGCGGGCCCACCGCCGGGCGGACGGCGCGTTCCAGGTGGATGGCACCCCCACCGACTGCGTCCTCCTCGCCCTCGGCGCGCTGATTCCCGATGGCCCGAACTGGGTGATGTCCGGCGTGAATCATGGCCCCAACATGGGCGAGGACGTGTTGTATTCGGGCACCGTGGCGGCGGCGATGGAGGGGCTCGCGGCCGGCATTCCGAGCATCGCCGTGTCCTACGGCAGCTTCGACATCGAGCATCTCGAGACCTACCGCCCCCGCCTGCAGCGGCTGATCCAGCGGATCGTGGAGGTCGAGAATTTCCCCGAGGAGACGCTGCTCAACATCAACCTGCCGCCGATCCCCGCCGATCGCGTGAAAGGCGTCAAGGTGACGAACCTCGGCAGTCGCGTGTTCCACGAGGAGATCGCCAAGATGAAAGATCCGTGGGGACGCGAGATCCACTGGATCGGCGGCGGCACGGTGACGTGGTCGGGCGGCGCCGACTCCGACTTCCAGGCGGTGAAGGACGGCTATATCTCGGTCACGCCGCTGCACGTGGATCTGACGAATTACAAGCTGCTGGAGGTCGTGCAGCGGTGGAAGCTGGGCGAATGAGCGGCCGCGACAGTTACGGCGGCTACCGGGCGCGGCTGGTCGAAGCGTTGCGCGCGCAGGGCATCCGGGACCTCGCCGTGCTGCGAGCCTTCGCCACGACGCCACGCCACCTGTTCGTTCCCCAAGCGCTGCGGCACCGGTCCTACGAGGATGCAGCCCTCCCGATCGGCACGGGCCAGACGATCTCGCAGCCGTTCACCCAGGCCCGCTATCTCGAGTCGCTGCGGCTCACGGGGCGTGAACGCGTGCTCGAGGTGGGGACGGGGTCGGGATATCAGACGGCGCTGCTCGCGGCCCTGGCGGATCAGGTGTTTTCCGTGGAGCGCGTACCGGGGTTGGCCGCGGCGGCGCAGGAGGCGCTGCGGGCCGCGGGCGTGCTCAATGTGTCGCTGCTCGTCGGCGATGGGACACTGGGGTGGAGCGCGTACGCGCCCTACCACGCGATCCTGGTCGCCGCCGGAGGCCCGGAGGTCCCGCCGCCCCTCGTCGAACAACTGGCGCCGGGCGGCCGGATGATCATCCCCGTCGGCACCCGGGCAGGGGAGCAGGTACTCACCCTGGTGCGGCGGGACAGCGACGGCGCCGTTCGTACCAGTCCCCTGGGTGAGGCACGCTTTGTGCCCCTCGTCGGAGAGCATGGGTTCGATGCTTGATCGCTTCGTTACCTGGCTCACCGAGACCATCTTCGCGCTGGGCTATCCCGGCATCATGATCCTCATGACGGTCGAGTCGTCGGCGATCCCGTTCCCGAGCGAGGTCGTCATGCCGCCGGCCGGGTACCTCGCCGCGAAGGGACGCATGAGCTTTCCGCTCGTGATGATCGCCGGAGTAACGGGGAGCCTGATCGGGGCGCTCATCAATTACTGGATTGCTCGCTGGCTCGATCGCTGGCTGCGGCGCTACGGTCGCTGGTTGCTCATCAAGCCCCAGGCGCTGGACCGCGCCGAGGCCTTCTTCCGGCGGCATGGAGAAATCGGCACGTTCATCGGGCGGCTGGTGCCCGTGGTTCGACAGCTCATCTCGATTCCGGCGGGCATGGCGCGGATGCGTCTCGACCGGTTTGTTGCGTACACGGCGCTCGGGGCGGGGATCTGGTGTCTGATTCTGACCTACATCGGGTATCTCCTGGGGCAGCATGAGGCGACGTTGCGTAACGAGGACGTGCAGCGCTACGTCGGGCAGGTCCTGATCTACCTCTTGCCCGCGCTGGCGGTGCTCGGCGGCGTATACGCGCTGCGGTACCGGCGCCGCCGGGTCGGCGCAGCCGCGCCCAGCGCCACTCCGGAGGCATGAGCGCGCGTCGCTGGATCGTGCGCGGGCAGGTGCAGGGGGTCGGCTTCCGGTGGTTCGTGGGCCGGGAGGCGCACCGCCTGGGGCTTGGGGGCTTCGCGCGCAATCTGGCGGACGGGACGGTTGAAGTAGTTTCTCAAGGGGATGATGCCGCGCTCGACGCGCTGGAGCAGGCGCTGCAGCAAGGACCGTCGATGGCGCGCGTCGACGCCGTCGAGCGACTTCAAGTTCCACTGGAGCTTCATGTGCCGAGGTCCTTCGACATCAGGTGAATCGCACCGAGGAGGAGCTGCGGCGCACGATCCGGGACGTGCGCAATTTTCCCAAGCCGGGCATCGTGTTCCGCGACGTCACGCCCGTCTTGCTCGACGCCGAACTGTTCGCGCGCGCGGTCCGGCAGATGGCGGAGCCGTTCCGGGGCGACCGGATCTCGCGGGTCGTGTCGATCGAATCCCGAGGCTTTCTGTTCGGCGCGCCCATCGCCCTCGAACTGGGCGCCGGTCTCGTGCCGATCCGCAAGCCGGGCAAGCTGCCCGCCGCTGCTCAGCGCGTCGAGTACGCGCTGGAGTACGGCACGGACGCGCTGGAAATGCACCACGATGCCGTCGGGGCGGGGGACCGGGTGCTGATCGTCGACGACGTCCTGGCGACCGGGGGAACCGCGGCTGCGGCAGCGGAGCTGATCGCGGCCACGGGCGCGACCCTGGTCGGCTACAGCTTTCTGATCGAGCTCGACGCGCTGCGGGGGCGGGAGAAGCTCCACGGCAAGCGCGTCGAGGCCTTGCTGCATTACGCGTAACTCACGTACATTTGGCCGGTTAGCCCGCCCCTTACGCCCCTGTAGCTCAGGTGGATAGAGCAGCGGTTTCCTAAACCGTTGGCCGGGTGTTCGAGTCACCCCAGGGGCATGTGATCCGGGGCGGCCCGACAAAGGAGGGAAGGCGCGGCATGGCGACATCGGTAGAGGCGGCGGAGCGGGCGGCAGCCCACAGCAGCGGGATTACGCATGCCCTCGTCGCCTGGGTCCAGGGACACCGGCA
>JBOHSP010000146.1:0-3645 GCA_050733275.1 Gemmatimonadales bacterium | reverse complement strand
GCGCCGTCGTGCTGCCGCGCGCCCGGCCCGCGGCCGTCGCGGCCGCGATGCAGCACCTCGCGTCCGATGCGACGGAGTGGGAGCGGCGCTCCGCGGCCGCCCTCGAGATCGGACAGGGGGTCGGGTGGGATCGCGTGGCGGAGGCGGTGCGGGAGGAGCTGGGCTGATCATGTCGCGCATCGCGCTCGACGATACGATGCGGCGCGCCGTCGGCTGGGATCGGGCCGCCGTGGTGCGCGAGTACCGCGCGCTCGCGCGTCTCGCCGCCGCCGCGCCCCCCGTGCTCGACCTGGGCTGCGGCTCCGGCCCGCTGCTCGACACGCTGCGGGCGCTGGGCGTTCCCGCGCAGGGTGTAGACGCATCGGAGGCGGCCGTACGCGCGTGCCGGGACCGCGGCCTCGACGTGGCGCACGGAGACCTGCTCGCGTTCCTGCGCACGGCGAACGGCGCACGATGGGGCACGATCGCCGCGGCGCACATCGTCGAGCATCTGCCGGTGGACGCGGCGCGAGAGGTGTTCGCGCTCGTGCACCGGGCGCTGCGCCCCGGCGGCCGCTTCCTGGTGCTGACGCCGAACCCGCGCAATCTCTACGTCGCCGGGGAAGGCTTCTGGACCGATCCCACCCACGTGCGACCCTATCCGGCGCCGCTGCTCGAGGCCCTGGCGCTCGATGCGGGCTTCACCACGATGCGAGTACGCGGCTGGTGGGGTGGGATGACGGCCCGGCAGAAGGCGCTCGGCGTGCTGCGCTGGCTCGGGACCGGGGGACTGCATCAGGCGCCGTCGGTGCTGCTGGCCGTGGCAACGACATAGCGACCGCGCGCCTACCGCAGCGCCAGCAACATCCCCACTCCCGCCGCCACCAGCGAAACTCCCGCCACCGCATAGGGCCACGAGCGCCACCCGAAGCCGATTGCCCGGCCCTGCCACAGCGTGTTCGCGCTTTCGGTGGCCGTGACGGCGCAGGCGGCGCCGATCGGGCCGTAGCGCGGCACGAGCCAGAAGACCAGCGCGGCGTTCAGCACCAGATTGACGATCGCGATTCGCAGCACGGTGTGGAACCGGCCCTCCGCGTAGAGGTGCGCGGTGAGCAGGCCGTTCAGGAACATGGGCGGCAGGGCGAAGGCGAGGACACGGGTCGTGGGCACGGCGGCGGCGTAGCCCGCGCCGAGGACCAGCGGCAGGAGGCTGGCGGCGGCGGCGACGAGGACGGCGACTCCCAGCGTGAGCGCCGCGCTGCGGGGGTGAGCGAGCAGGCGGTCGAGCAGCGCGCGCGATCCCTCCGGGCTCTCGGCGCTGAGCCGCGACGACACGGCGAGGGCCGAGCCCGCGACGGCGGCGGAGGCGAGCAGGAACACCTCGACGGTGCGGGCGGAGACGCCGTACTGCGCGACGGCGCTCGAGCCCCAGGCGAACGCGAGGACGGCGAGGCCCAGGCGGCCGTAGGTGGTCGCGAGGATGTTGACGCCGGCGACGGGCCACGCCTCGCGCAGCGCGGCGCGCCAGGACCACACGCCCGCCATGGTGCCGGGCACGTGGGAGCGCTCGACGTAGCGCAGCAGCAGCCAGCCGGCCGCGAGGTCGGCGAGGCCGATGGCGGTGGCGGTCGCGAGCGGGGCGCGCCAGATGGCGCTGGCGGTGACGACCAGGACGAGGAAGAGGATGCCGGTGGCGGCCTGGAGCGGCAGCAGGCGGGGCGCGTCGAGCCGGCCGGTGGCGAGCGCCTGGGCCGAGCCGGAGACGGCGAAGCCGATCGCGCCCGCCGCGATGGCAGCGAACAGGAGCGCGTCGCCCGAGCCGAGGAGCAGGAGGACGGGGCCGAGCGCGGCGAGGATGAGGATGGCGGCGAGGGTGATCTTGAGGCGCGCGGTGCGCACCGTCTCGACGGCGCCGCGCGCGGGGCTGCGGGCGACGCGGCGGATCAGCCGGGTATCGAGGCCCGCTTCACTCGCGACGCGCAGCAGCTCGTAGGCGGCGAGGGCGACGGCGAGGGTCCCGAAGGGGGCGGGGCCGAGCAGGCGGGCGGCAACGAGCAGCGCGGCGGCGCGACTGGCGCGCGCCGTGAGCGCGGCCGCGAGCTGCGCGGCGGAATTGGTCCACAAGCGCGGCCTCAGCCCGCTCCACGCATCCCCCCCCATGGGCTGCAAAGTACATTATTCCTTGCTCCGTGCGTCGCACCCTGGTGTTCGTCGCGGGCGCCATGCTGCTGAGCGCCCTGGCGGCTGCGCAGCCGTCGCTCGTTGCGCTCGGGCCCGCGGTGGTGCTCGCGGCGCTGGCGTGGCGCTGGCCCGACGCGGTCGCCGGCGTCGTCGCGTTTGCCGCGCTGGCCCTGCGCCCCACGCTCGACGCCTTCAGCGAGCGCCGCCTCGGCCTCGGCCCGCTCGCGATCCAGCCGGCGGCGGCGTTCGGGGCGGCGGTGCTGCTCGTGGGATGCGTGCTGGCGGTCAGGCGCTTCGTCTCGTCGCGTCCTCACCCCCTGTGGCCCGATGCGGAGCTGCGCCGCGCCCACCTGTTTCTCGCCGCCGCCGTCGCTATCCAGGTGTTCTCCGCCGTCCGGCTGTTCGGCGCGAGCGGCCTGGCCGAAGGCGTGCGGGAGATCAGCCGCGTGGCGAGCATCGTGCTCGCGTTCCTCGTGATCTGGTGGTGGATCGAGGCGCGGCCGGGCCGGGCACGGATCGGCTGGAAATTTCTGCTCGCCGGCCTCGTGCCGCCGATCCTGTTCGCGGGGTGGCAGCTCGTGACGGGGCGCGGGTTCTGGGAGCCCGGCTCGGGGCTGCGGATCCAGGGGACGTTCTCGCATCCCAACTCGTTCGCGCAGTATCTCGCGCCCTTCATTCTGATCGCCGTCGCCGGCATCCCGGCGGCGCCGCTGCACGGCAAGATCTGGCGCGCGGCGGGCGCGCTGGGCCTTGCCGTGCTGCTGATGCTCACCTACAGCCGCACCGCGATCGCGGTGGTCGGCACGGCGCTCGGCGCGCTGGTGCTGCTCTTCCTCTATTGGCGCGGCGTGCGGGGCCTGAGGCCGGCGCTCGCGGTGCTGGCGTTTCTCGGGCTCGCGTGGCTCGTGGTGGGGGAAGAAGTGCAGCAGCGGTTCGCGCCGATCTCGCTGCGTCGCGCCATCGAGCAGGCGCGCGTCGGCCGCTCGCAGGAGTCGTTCGGGTGGCGGCTGCTCAACTGGCGCGGCCTGGTGGTGCGGGGCGTGGAGCACCCGGTGCTGGGCCACGGCGCCAACATGACGACGCGGCTCAATCCCCTGGTGAACGAGAACAACGGCATCCCGTTCAACGCGCACAACGACTTCGTGCGGTTCTTCTTCGAGGCGGGAATCGTGGGCCTGGTCTGTTACGGGCTGTACGGGCTGCTGCTCTGCCTGTGGGCGGTGCGGCGGGCGCGCAGCGTCGGCGCCGAGGCCGCGGCGCTGGCGGCGACCCTCGCCGCGATGCTGTTCTTCACGGCCGGGATGACGGAGCTGTCGCTGCACACGGCTAATCAGTATGTGTTGTACGGGATGCTGGCGTTGATCTACGCGCCGGGGGTGAGCTCGGTTCGAGGAGAGAGTGCGGGGGCGGAGATGGAATACGCGCGGTAAGAGGGGCGCACAATTCGCGACGGATCTCTCGCGCCCTTTACCAATTTGTCGCGCG
>JBOHSP010000145.1:0-2233 GCA_050733275.1 Gemmatimonadales bacterium | reverse complement strand
GTGGGTGAAGTGTCCCTCGGCGAGGGCGCGGCAGGCCTCCGGCGCGCGCGTGCCGATCGTTTGCGCGGCGGCGATCAGCTCCTCGAGCGAGTCGCCCAGCGCCCCGACCTCAGGCGTCACGATTTCGGGCAGCGCGCCGCGCCGCGTGCCCAAGACCGGCGTGCCGGAGAACAACGCCTCGATCGTGGGGAGCCCGAACGGCTCGTCCCACAGCGCCGGCGTCCACAGGCAGCGCGCGCGGGCCAGCAGCACGGCCTTGCGCTTGCCGTCGACCTCGCCGACGTACTTGATGGCGCC
Organism: Gemmatimonadales bacterium; assembly: GCA_050733275.1. Taxonomy (GTDB): domain Bacteria; phylum Gemmatimonadota; class Gemmatimonadetes; order Gemmatimonadales; family GWC2-71-9; genus 20CM-2-65-7. Next base: position 1,936 of record JBOHSP010000145.1, on the reverse strand, counting down.
GGTGAAGCTCGGTCGCCAGCCACCGGCCACGATGAGCCGGCGGTTCGTGCGTTTCGCCGCCTCGATGGCCCAGTGGTAGCCTTTGGCGCTGTGCAGCTTGCCGAGGAACAGGTCCCACTGCTCCTTGCGGCGCCGGAAGATGAATTCGGCGGGGTCGAGCCCGTTGTAGACGAAGGCCTCGCTGCCGTGGCGCCGCGCGTGGTCGCGCGACAGGAAGACTGTGTGCGGCGGCAGCGGCGCGCCCGGCTTCCAGTTGCTGTGCAGCGTTTGCAGGTACGGCAGGCCGGTGGGGGCGCGCTTCAGCGGGAAATGGGCATGGAGGATGTCGGCATCGTCGGGGATGAAAGGGGCGAGATCGGCGCCGGGATTCTTGAGGATCTTCGGCGGCACCTCCACGACGCGTGACGCTTCGGGGACGCGCGTGCCCGGCTGCGCCAGCAGCGTCACCCGGTGCCCCAGGGCGGCCAGGGCGCGCACCAGCGCGACGACGACGCGTTGCGCGCCGCCATAGCCTTTGACCGGCAAGCGGTCATGGGATGCGACCACGACGTGCATCGTCGCCTGAGTATAACTAGCTTCGCACCATGACGCTTCCACCCTCCGCTCCCTCCGATGCATTGACGCTGCTGCAGCTCACGCATCAGGGGGAAGGGGCGGGCTCGACCCAGTCGATCCTCAGTCTCAGCCAGTATCTCGCACGGCGCGGCCACCGCGTGCTGGTGGGCTGCCGCAGCGGCACGCTACTCGCCCGCCGCGTGGTCGAAGCCCGGCCGCCGCTGGTGCACGTGCCGCTCGACTTCCGGCGCCTCGGCCCGCTGGCACGGTCGCTGGCGGCGCTGATCGCCGAGCGCGGCGTGCACGTCGTGAACAGCCACGCCACGCGCGACCGCCGGGCGCTGACGTGGCTGCGCTGGACCGGGCGGTTGCCGCAGGCGTTCGTCGTCACACGGCGCACGATGCCGCTGACCTCGCCGCTCGAGCTGCTCGCCATCGGCCACACGGCCGACCGCACCATCGCCGTGAGCGAGGCGGTGGCGCGGGCCCTGCGCCGCCGCCTCCATCCGGCGGGCCCGCTGCGCGTCGTGCCCAACGGCGTGGACCTCGACCGGCTGGCCGACGAGGCGACCGAGGTCGAGCTCGCGGCCGCCCGGTCCGCGCTCGGGCCGCTCGACGGCCGGCCCCTCGTGGTGGTCGCGGCACGGCGCAAGGATCAGCACGTGCTGCTGCGCGCGCTCCCCACAATCCGCCGGCCGGTCGCCGTGGCGTTCGTCGGGATCGAGGGCGACCGCGAGCTGGCCGCGCTGCAGGGCGCGCTCCCCGGCCGCCATCGCGTGGCGTTCGTGCCGTTCACGGAACGGCCGCTCGCGTTCTACCGGCTGGCGACCGCGGCGGCGCTGCCGTCGCGCATCGAAGGGCTGTCGCAGTCGCTGCTCGAAGCGATGGCGCTGGGACTCCCGGTGCTCGCGTCGGCCGCGGGCGGGAACGCCGAGCTGATCGCGGACGGCGAGACCGGCGTGCTGGTCCCGGCGCTCGACGCGGGAGCGTGGGCGCGCGCCCTCGACCGCGTGCTGGCCGACGCCGCGTTTCGCGCGCGCATCGCGCGCGCGGGCCGGGACCGCGTGCGCGACGAATACACGATGGAGCGCACGGCGGCCCGCACCGAGCAGGTGTATCGCGAGGCGCTCGCGTCCCGATTGCTCCGCGCGGAACGCTCCGGTTAACATACGGGCGATGCGCGCGCCGCTGACGGTCGTCATTCCGACGTTGAACGAGGCCGGTCAGATCGGCGACTGCGTGGGGGCGCTCGCCTGGGCCGACGAAATCATCGTCGCCGACGGCGGCTCCAGCGACGGCACCGCGGAGCGGGCGCGCGCGGCGGGCGCCACCGTGCTGTCGGGCGCCTGGCGCACGATCGCCGCGCAGCGCAACGCCGCCA
>JBOHSP010000144.1:0-1670 GCA_050733275.1 Gemmatimonadales bacterium | reverse complement strand
CGCGTGCGCTGTTCCGCCTCGACCGCGCGCCGCTGATTCTCGAGCACCGCGATCAGGAACTCCTCCCGCTCCCGCCACTGCTCCTCGGTCAGCGGGATCAGTGGGTCGCCGCGCACCTCCACCGTCTGCCGCGCCACCGTCGCGCCGGCCGTGAGCGTCACCGTATACGTGCCCGGTGACACGAACGGCCCCTGCGGCGTGACGGGGTGCGGCAGCACCGGCAGCGCTCGACCGGTCGGCACTTCCGTCCCTCCTCCACCACGTCCAAAACCTCCTCCCGCCGGCGGCGGATCGTGCCGCAGATCCCAGACCACCCGGTGCACGACGCCGGTGGTTCCCGGCCCGCCGAGCTGCCGCACGATCCGCCCCGACTCGCTGGTGACCGTGATCCGGACAGAGTCGCGCGCGGCGCCGAGGTAATAGTTGATCAGGGCGCCGCCCGGCGGGTTCTCGCCCGCGAATGCCTCCTGCCCCCGGTAGGACGTCGCTTCCCAGTAATTGAAGATCGTCGCCCGGCGGATCGGGAAGAGATGGGCGGGGCGCGTGGCGAGCTGCGGCGTCCACTCGACGAGGGGCGTCAAGTCGTCCAAGATCCAGAGGCTGCGGCCGTGGGTCGCGACGACGAGGTCGTTGTCACGCGGGTGGATCACGAGGTCGTCGTACAGCGTGGTCGGGAGATTGGCGCCGAGCCGCCGCCAGTTCTGGCCCCTATCAGTCGAGAAGAACAGCGCGTGCTCCGTGCCGAGGAACAACAGGTTGGGGTTCTGGGGATGCTCGCGGATCACGTTGACGGAGCCTGCGGCGGGGAGGCCGCGCACCAGCGGCGTCCAGGTGCGCCCGAAATCCTCGGTGCGGTAGACGTAGGGCCGCAGATCGCCGTCGCGGTGCGCGTCGGCGGTGACGTAGGCGGTGCCGCGGCCCGAGGCCGATGCGATCACGCGCGAGATATAGGTGTTGTGCGGCGACACCTGGGTCCAGGTGCGCCCGCCGTCGCGCGACACCTGCACGCTGCCGTCGTCGGCCCCCACCCACAGGATCTTGTCATCGAGCGGCGACTCGGCGATCGTGATGATCTCGGAGAACGACTGCTCGCCGTCGTTCTTCGACAGCATCCGCTCGGATCCCAGCACCCCCATGAGCCGCAGCGTGTCGCGGTCGATGCGGCGGGTCAGGTCCTCGGTGCGCTCCCAGCTCACCCCGCGGTCGCGCGAGATGAACAGCCGGTTGCCGCCGAAGTAGACGACCTTGGGGTCGTGCTGTGAGACAAGCGACGGCGTCACCCAATCCCAGCGGTAGTCGGGCTCGCCCGGGGGCGGGTAGGGCTGGAGGTCGAGCCGGTCGCCGGTCTCGGGATCGACGCGCTGCAGCTCGCCGTTCTGCGCGTTGCTGTAGACGTAGCGGTGGTTCGTGGGATCGATGGAGTGATACATCCCGTCGCCGAAGCCGATCTGCTTGCAGTCCCCGTTGGTGATGCCCTCCCACGTGCGCGTCGCGCTGGCGCAGACCCAGGAATGGTTGTCCTGCATGCCGCCGTAGATGTAGTAGGGGTCCCGCATGTCCACGCCGATCGCGTAGAACTGGCCGATCGCGAGGTTGTTGATCTTGGTGAACGTCTCGCCCTGGTCCCACGTCTCGTGCAGGCCGCCGTCCGAGCCGATGAAGAAGTGGTC
>JBOHSP010000143.1:0-2934 GCA_050733275.1 Gemmatimonadales bacterium | reverse complement strand
AGCGAGCACGGCGAGCAGCGCGAGCGACAGCATGGGCTTCATGGCGTCTCCTCCTGCTTGGCGAGCGACAACGTCTCCTGCCGCTCGAAGCCGAACTCCTGCACCGTAAACACGATTTCCCGCGGCCGGATCTGCGTGACGCGCAGCCGGCCGATGATGTCGCCGGTTTTGACGCGGTAGATGCGCCGGTTGGTGATGTCGCGCAGCACGGCCACGCTGCGGGCGGCGAAGCGACCGTCGTAGACGACGGTCGTGAGCCGCAGGTCGGAGACCAGCGGCCGGACGTCGCCGGAGCGCAGCAGCGACATGAAGGGATCGCGGCCGCCGCCTTCATAGGCGAACACCTCGCGCACCAGCGTGGTGGCGGCCGGCACCGAGTCGGGAGCGGCCCGCCCCGTGTCGCGCTGCTGCGCGAGGGCGAGCGCGGGCGGCGGCCCGGCCGCGAGCAGCGTCAGGACCGCGCAGGCGCTAGTTGCCCGCACGCGTCCCTCCCGCGCTCGACGTGCCCGCCGCCGTCGGCGACTTGACGAACGTGCGGATCGAGAACTCGACGAGCAGCAGCGCGCCCACCGTGTCGCCGAGCATCTGCTGGGCCTGCGGCGGCGCCCCGGACAGGGTGACGTCCTGCGGCACCACGATGCGGGGCAACGAGGCGATGTCGGCGAGGTACTCGCCGATCTGGTCGTAATGCCCGAACACCGACAACCGGTAGCGGTAGGTATCGAACGGCGTGCCCGGCTCGGGGCTGAGCGGCTGGATCTTGTCGAGATAGACGCCGCGCACCTTGGCCTTGGTCGAGATGTCGTCGATCAGCGTCGGCACCTCGTTGCGCTCCGGCACCAGGCGCCGCATCAGCTCCAGCGACGCACGGAACTGCTCCACTTTGCGGCGCAGGTCCTCGATGCTGCCGCTCGCGAGGTCGCGCTTGGCCGCTTCGACGATCAGCTCCAGGCTGTCGGCCTCGACGTTGGCGGCGCGCAGCTTCTCGTTCTGCGGCCGGTGCAGCTGCGTCCAGGACAGATAGCCGCCGCCGATCGCGACGAGCACGAGCATCGCCATGATCTGCCCGCGCTGGTCCTGGGGCAACAGAGCCATAGGCCGCTACCTCACCGACTGGACGAGCGGGACCGTGCGGATGTAGACCGAATCCGCCACGCGATACCGCACCGTCACGTTGAACGCCGTCACCGGCCGGTCCGACTCCATCGCCGTCTGCGAGCTGGCCGGCGTCACATCCGTGAACCAGGGCGACGCCGCGAGCTGCCGCAGGAACGTCGTGTACGCCTGGATGTCCACCGTGCGGCCGTCGATCGACACGTAGACGGGGGGGGCCGCGAGCGAATCGACCGGCGTGCCGGGGATCGGCGTCTGCACCGCGCCCGTCGACGCGATGCGCGTGATCCAGGTGTAGGGCGGCAGGGCCTTGGTGATCTGATCGAGCACGTGGGGCCAGATGTAGCGATCGGCGTCGATGTTGCGAATCATGCGGATCTCGGCGACCAGCGAGTCGCGCACCCGTTCCGCCTGGCGCTTCTGGCCGATCACCACGTCGAACCGGCGCTTCTCGGCGCGCACCGTCTCGAGCCGCGCCTCCGCGGCGGCCAACCGCGCGCGCGTGGTGACGAACAGCGCCGCGCCCCCGCCCAGCACCACGACCCACGCGAACACCGCGGCGATGAGCCAGGGGTCCTTGATCTGCGCCAGCATGCCCCGGAAATCCGGAAGGGCGAGCTGGAAGCCCGCCCCCGCCGGCTTCTTCTTGCCGGGCAGCAGGTTGATTTCAATCATGCGGCGCGCCTCAGCGCCAATCCGATCGACAACATCAGCAGCGGCGCGACGTCGTCCACCGACACCGCCTCGAAGACGTCGTCGCGCACCCGCAGCCGCTGCACCGGATTCGCCAGCTCGACCGGCACCCGCAAGCGGCTCGACAGCCCGTCGTTGAGCCCGGGAATCCGGGCCCCGCCGCCGGTCGTGTACACGCGCGCCAGGCCGCCCGCCGAGCGGGACGCCGTCGCCAGGAACGCGGCCGCGCGCTCCACCCCCACCGCGATCTCCTCGCCCCGGGCGGTGACGTAGCCGCCCAGGTCGGGGTTCTGATCGGTGCCCTGAATGACCCGCTCGGCATCCTCCCCCGACAGGCCCTTCTCGCGCTGCAGGTCCTCGCGGAAGCGGCGCGTGCCGACCGACAGATCCCGGGTCAACACGGGCACGCCGTCCTCGAGAATGTTCACGTTGGTGACTTCATGGCCGATGTTCACCAGGCCCACCACGCCCTGCATCGCGTCGGGATGGTTCAGCTCGAAGGCGTTGTGGATCGCGAAGGCGTCCACGTCGATGATGGACGGATCGAGACCGGCTTCCGACAGCAGGCCCACCCGACTCTCCACCAGCTCGCGCTTGGCGGCGACGAGCAGGACGTTCATCTGCAGGCCTTCGGCTTCGGGATCGAGGATCTGAAAGTCGAGCTCGACGTTGGCCATGTCGAACGGCACGTGCTGCTCGGCCTCCCAGCGGATGACCTCGCGGGCGTCCCCTTCTTTCATCCGGTCCATCTGGATCTTCTTGACGATCACGTCGCGGCCGCCGACGGCGGTGACGACGGATTTCTTCTTGACGCCCGCCGCGGCGAACAAACCCCGAATCGCCTCGGCCACGATCCCGGGGTCCATGACTTCGCCCTCGACGATCGCGTCGGCAGCGACTTCCGTGGTGGCGACCTTGACGAGCTCGGGCTCGCTACCGCCATGGTCCACCACCACCAGCTTGATGATGCCCGAGCCGATGTCGAGACCGACCGACGTTTTTTTGCCGCCCAGCAACCCGAAAAGGGCCATATCGCCTTGGTTGTGAGAGACAAGAAGGGGGCGAGGGCAAACTACAATAGGCCCCGCCCCTTATCCTGTCAAGCCTCGAACCTACTTGAGGACAAGC
>JBOHSP010000142.1:0-2304 GCA_050733275.1 Gemmatimonadales bacterium | reverse complement strand
GCCGCGGCCCTCGAGCGCCGCGCCGCGGCGGCAGCCCGCCTGGTGCAGCCGGTGCTCGAGCAGCCGGGCATGAGCGGCGTCAAGATCCTCACGCTCCTCGGCACGCACCTGATCGGCACGCGCCTGGCGCGCGCCGAGCGCGACCGCGCCGGCGGAAACATCAGCGAGACGCGCATCGCGGATGCCGTGTATCGGCTGACCGTCAGCGCGCGCCCGTACGGCGTGCGGGGCTACCGGGAGGAAGCCGCGCGCTGGGCGCGCTGGAGCGCGCTGTGGACCGCGCGCGAGCTGCGACACGCGCTCCGCGCCGCGCTCGATGCCGATCGCGCGCTCAAGTCGACCACGGTCAGCGATGATCGCGGAATCCTGGTGCAGCTCGTGCTGGGATTTGCAGCGATGCACCGGGAGGCCGCGTGAGACCGACGCCCGGTACGGCACTCCTCGGTCTGCTGCTGTGTCTGGCCGTCGGGGCGTCCGGGCGTCTGGGCGCCCAATCCGACCCGCGCCTCCTCGAGGCGCTCCGGCTCGCGCAGAGCGGACAGGCCGACTCGGGACGGGCAATCGTGCGCGGCCTGCTCGCGACGCTGTCCCCGCGCGACTCGATCTATCCCGAGGCGCTCCTCGCCGGGGCCAAGATGGCCCCCGAGGCGCGGACCGTGGCGACGAACCTCAACCGCATCGTGGTGGAGTACGGCGCCAGCCCGTGGGCGGACGATGCGCTGCTGCTCCTCACGCAGCTCTACGCCGCGCAGCGCGATCACCCGCAGACCATTCAGGCCGCCGAGCGGCTGAGCCGCGACTATCCCGGCTCCCCGCTGCGGGCCCGTGCGGCGTTTCCCGCGGCGCGCGCTTACTTCGCTCTGCGCAACGAAGCGCGCGGCTGCGAGATGATTCGGGACGCGCTCGACGGGGCGGGCGACGACGTCGAATTCCGGAACCAGGTCAGCTTCTACGCCGAGCGCTGCGCGGATTCGCCGTCCGGGCCGCAGGACTCGGCGGCCGCCGATACGGCCCGCGGCCCCACCGTGTACACCGTGCAGGTGCTCGCGGTGCGTAGCGCCACCCAGGTGGACGAGATGCTCACGCGGCTCCGCGTCATGGGGTTCGAGGCGCGCGTGGTGCGCGACACGACCGGATTCTTCAAGGTGCGGGTGGGTCCCTACGCCACGCGTGAAGAGGCGCAGCGCGCTCGGCAGCGCCTCCGGACCCGCGTGGGCGGCCGACCGTTCGTCGTCGAAGAGCCATGACGCCGCCCACCGAAACGGCATTGATGCAGCAGTATCGCGACATCAAGGCCCGCCATCCCGACACTATTCTCTTTTTCCGGATGGGCGACTTCTACGAGATGTTCGAAGGCGACGCCCAGCTCGCGGCCCGGGAGCTGGGCCTCACGCTGACCAGCCGCAACAACGGCGGGGCGGCGGATGTGCCGCTGGCGGGCGTGCCGGTGAAGGCCGCGACGGAGTACCTGCGCCGTCTCATCGGCAACGGGCACCGCGTCGCGATCTGCGAGCAGGTCGAAGACCCGAAGCTCGCCAAGGGGATCGTGCGACGGGCGGTCGTCGAGACGGTGACGCCCGGCACGGTGCTCAGCGACGATTGGCTGGCGCGCAACCGCAACAACCATCTGGTGGCGCTCGATCCCCACGGCGCGGCCGCGGGCATCGCAGCGCTGGACATCACCACGGGCGAACTGACGCTGGAGGTCGTGCCGGCATCGCCGGACGAGCTCGCGACCGCCCTCGCGCGCTACGACGTGCGCGAGCTGGTGCTGGCCGGCGACGCCGCGTTGCCCGCCGCCCTCGCCGAGGGCGTCACGGTCACGCGCCGCGAGGCGTGGGAGTTCGACGCCGAGCTGGCGCGCGAGGATCTGCAGCGCACCTACCGGCTCGCGTCGCTGGAGGGCCTCGGCATCGGTCCCGGCGATCGGCCGGCGCTGGCCGCCGCCGGGGCGCTGCTGCGCTACGCGCGGGAGCTCAAGCCCGAGGGCCTGCCGCACCTCGCCCGGCCGGTGCTGCGCCGCAGCGGCGACGTCATGCCGCTCGATGACATGACGCGTCGCAATCTCGAGCTGGTCGAGCCGCTGCGGCCCGGCGCCCAGGGCGCGACGCTGCTCGAGGCCATCGACCAGACCCTCACCGCGATGGGCGGGCGGCTGCTGCGCCGCTGGCTGCTCGCGCCGCTGATCGATCCCGACGCCATCACCGCGCGGCTCGACGCCGTCGCGGTGCTTGTGGGCGACGGCCGGGGCCGCGCCCGGCTGCGCGAGGCGCTGGACGGCGTGCGCGATCTGGAGCGGCTCGC
>JBOHSP010000141.1:0-3279 GCA_050733275.1 Gemmatimonadales bacterium | reverse complement strand
GCACCGCCTGCAGCCGGGCGACGCCGGCCGCCGGGCGCAGCGGCTGGAGGTACTCCACGCCCTGCGCCCCGGCCAGCAGCTCGATCGCCACGACGCGCTCCGCGTTGGCGAGAATCCGCCCCGCCTTCCAGGCGGCGGTCATGCCCATCGGCACCACGTCCTCCTGATTCCCTTCGGTCGGGATCGACTGCACGCTCGCCGGCGTCGCCAGCACGCGGCAATCGGCGACGAGCGCCGCGGCCGCGATCTGCGCGGTCATGAACCCCGACTCGATTCCGGGATCCCGCGCCAGAAACGCGGGCAGGCCCGAGGACAGATCGGGATTCACGATGCGCTCGAGACGGCGCTCGGCGAGACCGGCGAGCGTCGTGAGCGCGATGGCGAGGACGTCGAGCGCCAGGGCGATGCTCTGACCGTGGAAGTTGCCGCCCGACAGCACGTCGGCGCCGAAGACCAGCGGATTGTCGGTCGCCGCGTTGAGCTCGGTGGTCACGAGGCGTTCGACGAACGCGATCCCCTCCCCCACGGCGCCCAGGATCTGGGGCGTGCAGCGCAGCGAGTAGGCGTCCTGGACCCGCGGGTCGTTCTCGCGGTGCGACTCGCGGATCTCGCTCCCCGCCAGCAGCTCGCGCAGCAGCGCGGCCGAGCGCTGTTGCCAGGGATGGGGGCGGGCGTCGTGGATGCGGGCGTCGAAGGGATCGGGCGTGCCGCGCACGGCTTCGAGGCTCAGCGCGGCGGCGCCATGGGCCGCGCGCCACAGCCGCCACGCATCGTACACCTGCAGGGCGGCGAGACCGGTCTGCGCCTGCGTGCCGTTCACGAATGCCAGGCCTTCTTTGGCCTCCAGCGTGACGGGACGCAGGCCGGCGGCCGTGAGCGCCCGCCCGCCCTCCCCCTCCCCGATCATCGCCAGCGCGAGGTGCGACAGCGGGGCGAGATCGCCCGACGCACCAACGCTCCCCTGGGAGGGGGTCGGCGGATGCACGCGGCGGTTCAGCATCTCGACCAGCAGCTCGGGCAGCACCGGCCGCACGCCGCTCGTGCCGCGCACCAGCACGTTGGCCCGGAGCAACATCATCGCCCGCACCGCCTCGACCGGCAGCGGCTCGCCCACGCCCGAGGCGTGACTGCGGATCAGGTTGAGCTGGAGCTGCCGCGTCTGCTCGGGCGCGATCCGCACGTGCGCCAGCTTCCCGAACCCGGTCGTGACGCCGTAGATCGTCTGCCCCTGGGCGATCGCGCGCTCGACCGCGGCGCGCGAGGCCGCGAGCGCCGCGAGGGCCCCGGGTTCGAGCGCGACGGCCGCGTCGCCACGCGCGACGGCGACGACATCGGGAATGGTGAGCGAATGGCCATCGAGGGTGACCTGCATGGGAGGGAAGCTACCCGCGCCACGTCAGAGATGCACGCGGGGGCACGCAGGGACAGGCACAACGTATAGGTGGCATCACAACGTGGGGGACGGAGTAAAAAGTAGGGGCACGGCATGCCGTGCCCCTACTGGACATAATGGTCCGAGCTGCGTCTAGCGAGCGTCGGGTATCTGAGACCCCGTCGGCAACGATGTTGCGAGTCCCGCCCGCACCACCAGCTCCGGATTCCCCAGGTCCGTCTGGAAGCTCCAGTCGAAGATCACGTAATCCCGGCCCACGTGCGTCATGCGCAGCGCGCCGTAGCGCAGGGTCGTCCCGTCGATGATCTCGAAGACGTAGCCGTACCCGGGGACGGCCTGGATCATGTCCCGTGTGTACCCGAATTCCGGCGCGAAGTCGATGTCGGTCAGATCGGCGACCGGCGTGGAGCCGTAGACCTGCACGCTCGTGCCGGCGAATCGCGGCACGATCCAGAACGTCGAGTCGGCGGGATCGCGATACATCCGGAAGTCGATGTTCGGGTCTTCGCCGTCCACCACCCGGCCGAGCTCGGCGGGCTCCGCGCTGCCGTCGGTGTTCAGGTCCCGCCAGAACCGGAAGCCGGACTGCGTCGTGTCCTCGTCATAGGCGAACACGAGCGTATTGCGGGCATCGAACCGGGGCGTATCCTGCCACGGCGGCGACCAGAGGCTCTCGTAGCCCTCATCGCTGACGGCCGTCACGCCGAAGCAGCGCGGCGCGCCGTTCGCCAGCGCGCTCGCCAGAAATTCCGGCGCCACGGTGGTCCCCTCGAGCAGCCAGATCGCGTCGCACTCGCCGGTGTCGAGGTTGTAGGCGCTGCTGTAGATCCGATACCACTGGAAGCGCGTCGGCGCGGTTTGATACGGGCCGTCGTCCCACTGCAGATGCACGGCGCCGTTCAGGGAAATCGAGAACAGCCACGCCGGCTGCACGAGCTGCCGCCGCTCGTCCACCGTGATCACGTTGCTCGCGGAGCTCTCGTTGCCCCGATCGTCCACCGCGGTCACCATGTATTGCAGGGACGGGACGCCGTTGTCGTGGAAGCTGTTGGAGCTGGTCTCCCCGCGCAGGTCGAACGCGCTGCCCGTGGAGGCCCGGGAGTAGATGCGGTAGGCGGCGGGTTGGCCATCCAGCACGTCCTCCCACACCAGCAAAATGCCCAGCGGGCGATCGGGATCGCCGCTCGGCTCGAGCTGGTAGGTGAGGTTGGCGGGAGCATCGGGGGCGGTGCCGGAACCCAGCACCGTCTCCTGGCAGGCAGGAGCGGCGAGCAGCGCCACCAGCAACGCGGAATGCACGGCACGCATGGCAATTCCCCAGGACGAGTCCGCCCCGTGACTCAGCACGGGGCGTGCCCGGAACGAAGTTCCTGTCACTGCGTCAGTTAGAGCATGCGACGGCGCCCGCGCTGTCACCACGAGAGGACAACGCGCGCGCTCAGGGACGGACGAACGTGCTCTGATCGTAGTCGAACTTGATGTCGGGCTGATCGATCAGCGAGATGTTGAAGCTGAAGCTGAAGTTCCCGTTCGCGCTCTGGTAAAAGTGGAAGCTGGCGCGCCAGCGGTCCAGATCGCGTTCGAAGCTGACCCGGTGCTGCGGGAACTGGCCGGTCCCGAGATCGTAGGACGTGTACCACCGCGCCGTCCAGTTGCGCGTCGGGCTGAACGACGACTCGAGCGTGATGACCCGCTGCCCGGCGCGGTTGCGCTGCGCCCGGCTGGTATCGGCCCGCGACCGGCTGAACGATACCCCCACGTTGAGCCGGAACCCCGCGCCCCGGCCCGCCCCGCTCCCCCGGTTGCCGAACGCGTCCCGCGGGCGGGGGTCCTGGCCCCGGAACAGGTCGCCCGGGTCCATCGGTTGGTGCTCGATCGAGTCGGGC
>JBOHSP010000140.1:0-6245 GCA_050733275.1 Gemmatimonadales bacterium | reverse complement strand
GCGGCGGGCAGCGAGCTGGTCGTGGTCACCGCCGGCATCGCCCGCAAGCCCGGCATGAGTCGTGACGACCTGGTCCGCACCAACGCCGACATCGTCAAGCAGGTTTCCCAGAACCTCAAGCAGCACTGTCCCACGGCGATCGTGATCGTCGTGTCGAACCCGCTGGACGTGATGTGCTGGGTGGCCAAACAGGTGACAGGCTTTCCGCGCGAGCGCGTCTTCGGCATGGCCGGCGTGCTCGACACCGCTCGCTATCGGACATTTCTCGCCGAGGCGCTCGACGTCTCCGTCGATGACATCCAGGCCATGGTGCTGGGGGGGCACGGCGATACCATGGTGCCGCTCATCTCCTACACGACCGTCTCCGGCATCCCCGTGACCCAACTGCTCGCGAAAGACAAGCTCGAGGCCATCGTGCAACGCACGCGCAACGGCGGCGCCGAGATCGTGTCGCATCTCAAGACGGGCTCGGCCTATTACGCTCCCTCGGCCGCGACGGTGCAGATGGTCGAAGCCATCGTGCGGGACAAGAAGCGAATCCTGCCGTGCGCCGCCTGGCTCGACGGCGAGTACGGCCTCGCGGGCATGTACTGCGGCGTGCCCTGCAAGCTGGGACGCCGCGGTCTCGAGCAAATCCTGGAAGTCGAGCTCTCCAAAGCGGAGCGGGACGCCTTGCACCAATCGGCCAACGCGGTGAAACAGACGATGGCGGCGGTGCCGCTATGACGGCCTCCGCCCGGAACCTCGAAGAGCGCGGCCTCGGCGCGACGCTGCGGCGCGATGCCTGGTGGGTCGGCCCCGGCCTGACGGCGCTGGTGCTCGGCAGCTTCGCCGTCTACGCCACCTGGGCGGCGTGGACCGGCACGCATTACGAGTGGGGGCCGTACCTGTCGCCGTTCTACTCGCCGCTGCTCGAGCCGGCGTGGTGGCTGCTCTCGCCCGCCTTCTTGATCCTCGTGTTCCCCCTCGGGTTTCGCCTCACCTGCTACTACTACCGCAAGGCCTATTACCGGGCGTTTTTTCTCGACCCGGTGGCCTGCGCGGTGGGCGAGCCGCGCCACGACTACCGGGGCGAGACCCGCTTCCCGTTCATCCTGCAGAACGTGCACCGCTTCTTCATGTACGCCGCCGTGCTCTTCATCTTCATTCTCGCCTACGACGTGTTCCTCGCGACCCGCTGGCCCGTGGCGGGCGTGGGGCCCGGCGGTGAGGTCGCGCCGGGGCCGACCGAGTTCGGGATCGGCGTCGGCACCCTCGTGATGGCGCTCAACGTGGCGCTGCTCGCCGGCTACACCTTCGGCTGCCACTCGCTGCGCCACCTGATCGGCGGGTCCGTGGACTGCTTCTCCTGCGCCCGCGCGGGCCGGTCCCGGTTCCGGCTGTGGCGCGGCGTCACGGCGCTGAACAAGAACCACGCGCTGTGGGCCTGGACCTCGCTGTTCTCCGTCGCACTCACCGACGTCTACATCCGCCTGTGCGCGATGGGCGTCCTGCAAGACATCAGGATCCTATAGTGACGTTTCCCCGTGCGCTGAAGCGCCGGCTCGGCCACATCACGCGTCCTGAAGGACCATCCGCACCCCGTCGCCCTTCAGGGTGTGTGAAGTCGCCGAGCCGGGACTTCAGTCCACGGATCTCCAACCCGGACCTCGTCGTCTCATGACCGACCTCCGGACCCACACCCACGACGTCGTGGTGATCGGCGCCGGGGGCGCCGGCCTGCGGGCCGCCATCGAAGCGAGCGCGGCGGGTGCCAAGGTCGCCCTCGTATGCAAGTCGCTGCTCGGCAAGGCGCACACGGTGATGGCCGAGGGCGGCGCCGCCGCGGCGCTCGGCACGGTGATGAAAGACGACAGCTGGCGCGTGCATTTTCGCGACACGATGCGCGGCGGCAAGATGCACAACAACTGGCGCATGGCGCAGATCCACGCGCAGGAAGCCCCCGATCGCATCCGCGAGCTCGAGGCGTGGGGCGCGCTGTTCGACCGCACCGCAGACGGTCGCATCAGCCAGCGCCCCTTCGGCGGCCATACGTACAGCCGCCTCGCCCACGTGGGCGACCGCACCGGCCTCGAGATGATCCGCGTGCTCCAGGACAAGGGCGTGCATTCCGGGCTGGACGTCCACATGGAGTGCACGATCGTCTGGCTCCCCACGGCCGAAGGCCGCGTGGCGGGCGCCCTCGGCTATGTCCGCGAGACCGGCCGCTTCGTCCTGTTCCGGGCGCCCGCCGTCGTGCTCGCCACCGGCGGCATCGGCAAGGCGTGGCAGATCACCAGCAACTCGTGGGAGTACACCGGCGACGGCCATGCGCTCGCCTACGAGGCCGGCGCCGAGCTGATCGACATGGAGTTCATGCAGTTTCATCCCACGGGCATGGTGTGGCCGCCCAGCGTGCGCGGAATTCTCGTCACCGAGGGGGTGCGCGGGGAAGGCGGCGTCCTGCGTAATGCGGCGGGCGAGCGGTTCATGTTCCGCTACATGCCCGACATGTTCAAAGGGGATTTCGCCGAAACGGAGGAAGAAGCCGATGCGTGGGTGAAGGGCGATCGCCAGAAGAATCGGCGGCCGCCGGAGCTGCTCACACGCGACGTGGTCGCCCGGGCGATCGTGCGGGAGATCGCCGAAGGGCGGGGCAGTCCCCACGGCGGCGTGTTCCTCGACATCGCCTCCAAGCGCGACGCCGACTACATCAAGCGCAAGCTCCCCAGCATGTATCACCAGTTCATGCAGCTCGCTCAGGTCGACATCACGAAGGACCCGATGGAGATCGGCCCGACGACGCATTACGTGATGGGGGGCGTGAAGGTCGACGCCGAGACGCAGGCCTCGACCGTGCCGGGGCTGTTCGCGGCGGGGGAAGTGGCCGCGGGCCTGCACGGCGCGAACCGGCTCGGCGGCAATTCGCTCAGCGACCTGCTCGTGTTCGGCCGGCGCGCCGGCGCTCACGCGGCCGTCTACGCGCAGCGCCACCGCACGCCGCCATCCATTGCGGAGCGCGACGTGCACGCGGCCATCCGCGACGCGCTCGCGCCGTTCGAGCGGGCAGCGACGGGCGACAATCCGTTCGGCGTGCAGGCGGCGTTGCAGGCCGTGATGCAGGAGCACGCCGGCATCATCCGCGATCAGGGCGGCCTCGAGACGGCCCTCGCGCAGCTCGAGCAGCTCGAGGCGCGGGCGGCGCGCGTCGGCGTCAGCGGCAGCCGGGAGTACAACCCCGGCTGGCACACGGCCCTCGACCTGCGCTGCCTGCTGACGGTGTCGGAGGCGACGACGCGCGCCGCGCTGGAGCGCCGCGAGAGCCGGGGTGGCCATACGCGCAGCGACTACCCTGACTCCGACGAGCGCCAGGCGCGCGAGCAGATCGTCCTCAAGAAGGACAACGGACGCATGACCGTGCGCCGCGAGCCGCAGCCGGCGATCCCGGCGGATCTTCTGACCCTCATCAAGGAAGGGGTGTAATCGTGGCCGAGCGGCGCCGCCTGCGGTTGTTCCGCGGCACCCGGGAGCAGGGCAGCCTCCAGGAGTACGACGTCACGGCGGGCGAGGGGATGGTGGTGCTCGACGCCGTGCATCTCGTGCAGGCCGAGCAGGCGCCCGATCTGGCGGTGCGCTGGAACTGCAAGGCCGGCAAGTGCGGGTCATGTTCGGCCGAGATCAACGGCAAGCCCAGCCTCATGTGCATGACGCGCATGTCGGACTATCCGGCCGGCGAGCCGATCACGATCACCCCGATGAAGGCGTTCCCCCTGATCAAGGACCTCGTCACGGACGTGTCGTGGAACTACGAGGTGGCGAAGCGCATCCCCGCCTTCCAGCCGCGCCGCCCCGATTTCCCCGACGGCACATGGCGGATGTATCAGTATGAGATCGAGCGGCCGCAGGAGTTCCGCAAGTGCATCGAGTGCTTCCTGTGCCAGGACGTCTGCCACGTGCTGCGCACCCATCACAAGCACGCCGAGTTCATGGGCCCCGCCATGATCATCCGGGCGGCGTTATACGAGATGCACCCGCTGGACGTGGCGGATCGTACCGAGCACGTCCGCGACTCGGGAGGCATCGGCTACTGCAACATCACCAAGTGCTGCACCGAGGTGTGTCCGGAGTCGATCACGATCACCGACAACGCGATTATTCCGCTCAAAGAACGCGTCGTGGATCGGCGCTACGATCCGCTCACCCGCTTGTGGAGGAAACTGACGGGCCGGCGGTGACGTTCCTATGGCGGAGCCGCGCATGGGAACCGCCATCCTCGATGCCCCTCGCCCCGTGACGACCGCCGCGCCCGCGGTGCCCGCCGTCCGGACCGGGCGTCCCACGGTAGTGATCGTGGGCGCCGGGTTCGGCGGGCTGCGCATCGCCCGCGCGCTGCGCCGTGCCCCCGTCCACGTCGTGGTGCTGGACCGCAACAACTACCACCTGTTCCAGCCGCTGCTGTATCAGGTGGCGACGGCGGGTCTCGAGCCCGAGCAGATCGCCAAGCCGGTGCGGGCCATTCTGCGCGGCCAGCGCAATTTTGACTTCCGGATGGTGGAAGTCACGGGCGGAGACCTCGGCGCGCGCCGCCTCGAGACGAGCGGCGGCCCGATCGCCTACGACTATCTGGTGCTCGCGCCCGGCGGCGAGACGAACTTCTTCGGCCTCGAGACCGTGCAGCGCCACGGCCTCGGACTCAAGGACGTGAGCGACGCCGTCGCGATTCGCAATCACGTGCTGTCGTGCTTCGAGCAGGCGATGCTCGAAGCCGACGGCGAGCGCCGGCGCGCGCGACTGACGTTCGTGGTCGTGGGCGGCGGGCCGACCGGCGTTGAGATGGCAGGCGCGCTATCGGAGCTGATCCGCCTCGTGTTGGTGAAGGACTATCCCCGGCTCAACATCAAGGACGTCCGCATCCTGCTGCTCGAAGCCACCGACCGGCTGCTCGCTGCGCTGCCGCCGAAGCTGGGCGAGGCGGCGGCCGCCACGCTGTGGCGTAAGCACGTCGAGGTGCGCTGCGGCGCGGCCGTCGCTGACTTCGACGGCGCGCGCGTCACGCTGAAGAGCGGCGAGGTGATCCCGGCTCACACCCTGATCTGGGCCGCCGGCGTGCGCGCCGCCCCGCTCGGCGCGCGGCTGGGCCTGCGCACGGCGCAGCAGGGACGCATCGTCGTGACGCCCACGTTGCAGGTGGCCGGCCGGCCCGAGATCTACGTCATCGGTGATGCCGCCTACGTCGAGGCGGACGGCGCGCCGCTCCCGATGGTGGCGCCTGTGGCGATGCAGATGGCCGATGTAGTCGCCACGAACATCCGCCGTGCGGTCCGGGGCGAGGCGCAGACGCCGTTCCGATACCGCGACCCGGGCACGCTTGCCACCATCGGCCGCAATGCGGCTGTCGCGCACATCTGGGGACTCGAGCTGCGGGGATTCATCGCCTGGGTGATGTGGCTGGTCGTGCACATCATCCAGCTCATCGGCTTCCGCAACAAGCTGTTCGTGCTGCTCAACTGGGCGTGGGACTACTTCGCCTACGAGCGCGCGGCGCGCTTGATCACCGGACGCTGAGTCCAGCCGCCGCCCGCGCGCGGGGCGGCGGGCGCCCTCCGCACCAGCCCGCTCCAGCCGCACGCCAGGCACCACCCGTGCACCAGCATCGGGAGGACGCGCGTCAGCATCCCATGGTGGATGGGGACCAGGCGGTCGCCACAACGGGGACAGGCGCGGCCGCGGGGCAGGAGCAGATACACCACGGCGACCACGAGCGTGAACCGCAGCAGGACCGTCGCAAACAGCACGAGCACCGCGATCATTTACGTCGCCGCGTTGACGAATTCCCGGATTTTCTGCTCCAGCTCGACCAGCTCCAAGGGTTTCACCAGCACGCGATCGCGAGGAACTTCGGCGAGCGCACGCCCCGCGAGCTGCGTGATGTCGCCCGACAGGAACAGGACGCGTTCGGCCAGCCGCCCGTACTCCGCTTGCAGCCGCGCATACAACTCCACGCCGTCCATGCGCGGCATGCGCAGGTCCACGAGCATGACCTGCGGCTCGAGACCGGCGCGTAACAGGTCGAGCGCCTCGAGTCCGTCCCGGGCTTCACTCACGCTCGCGCCCCGCCGCGCAAGGAAGCGCCGCATCGGGCTACGGATCAGCTCCTCGTCGTCCACGAGCAACACGCGAACGTTCGCGAGCGGGGCGGCGGGTTCCCCGGGGCCCGGGGGCGCCGCGAGTGCCGCGGGCGCCGCAACGGGGGCGCCGGCGGGAGC
>JBOHSP010000139.1:0-5880 GCA_050733275.1 Gemmatimonadales bacterium | reverse complement strand
GCCTGCTGCTGCTGCGGCCGGCCGGCGGCGCCGGCAACGGCGAGCTGCACGCCCGGCTGGCCGAGGCGAAGCAGCAATCCGCGACGCTCGAAGCGGAGCTGCAGCGCTACGACCTCGAGGGGCGCGTGTTGAGCGGGCGGGCCGCCGCGCTCGTGGCGGAGCTGGAAGACCGGATCAGGATGATCGACGGCGATCTGGCGCAACGCGCGCTCGAGGCGGAGCGCGACGCGG
The DNA here is from genome assembly GCA_050733275.1 of Gemmatimonadales bacterium. GTDB lineage: Bacteria > Gemmatimonadota > Gemmatimonadetes > Gemmatimonadales > GWC2-71-9 > 20CM-2-65-7. The sequence goes on along the minus strand of JBOHSP010000139.1, from coordinate 5,649 downwards.
CGCTGGTCCGGCTGTGGCAGGAACGGGTGGACCTGATGCGAGAGCTGGTCAACGTGCGCGCCACCCGCGCCCGTTACGTTGGCCTCTAAGGAGTTGGAGAGGAAGGCATATGATGCGCAATTGGACCCTGGCGGCCCTCGCGGCCGCGATGCTCGGTCCCCTGGCTCCGGCGCCGGTGGCGCAGGAGCCGTCCACGCCGCGGCCCCGCGCCCGTACGCGCGTCGACCGCGAGCCGTTCCGCGTCTTCTCGTTCTCGGGCAACCGGGCGCGCATTGGCGTGGTCGTAAACACGCATGCCGACGAGGACGATGACCGCATCGGCGCCCGCATCGAGGCGGTGACGCCGGGCGGGCCCGCCGACAAGAGCGGGCTCAAGGCGGGCGACATCCTCACGCGGTTCGGCGGCATCTCGCTGGGCGGCGCGGACGCCGACGACGAGGGCGAGTCCGGGCCGGGCATGAAGTTGATCGAGCTGGCGCGCGCGCTCGATCCCGGTGACACCGTGCGGGTCGAGTACCGGCGCGGCAACGAGAGCGGCCGGGCCACGATCGTGGCCGAGGACCTGGACACCGCGTTCAGCTTCACGATGCCCCGGGGGGAATTCAGGATCGACCCGGACGTGCGCCTGCCGCTCGACAACTTGCCCGACAACTTTCGGGGGTTCGCCTGGGCGTTTGGGGATGCCTGGGGCCGGCTCGAGCTCGTGACCCTCAATCCGGATCTGGGGGAGTATTTCGGGACGCGCGAAGGCGTGCTGGTCGTCAAGGTGCCGGCCGACACGGCGGACGGCCTGGCGCTGCGCGGCGGCGACGTCATCCTCGGGATCGGCGGCCGCGAGCCCCAGTCGCCCTCGCACGCCATGCGTATCCTGCGCTCCTACGAGCCGGGCGAGCGCATCGCGATCGAGATCATGCGCAAGCAGCGCCGCACCACGGTGACGTGGACCGTGCCGGAGCGCGACGCGCGGTTCCACCTAATGCCGCGCCAGCGCGAAGAGCCGAGCGAATTGAAGTCCCTGAATCGCCGGCTTGAGCTTCTCCAAACGATCCGCTCGACTCGCGAGATTTAGTCGCGTTCGACGACAACGGCGGCCGGCGCGGGGTTGCGCGTCGGCCGCCGTCTGTTTGTTGGGGTGGGGAGGGTTAGCGGCCGGGGCCGAACAGCAGCGCGTTCGTGAACAGCCGGGCGGTGCCCCGCCAGAATCCCCGGAACAGCGGATCGCTGAGGAACAGCACCGCGTGCCCGCTGCCGTGATTCTCGACCACCGCCCACGCCGTGCCCTGCAGCAGCCGCTCGGTGTTTCCCGGCCACGCGAATCCGGACAGCAGCAACGCGTCGCCGGTGAGCACGACCGGATTCGCGCCGCCGCGCGACGGCTCCCAGAACGTGTCGCCCTCGATGAAGACGGGAAGCTGCCGCCCCTCGTACCCGAACGTGAGCCAATGCGTGGGATCGAGCGTGGCGCGGAAGATCGCGCCCGGGATCCACTCGGGGCGATCGCGCGGGGGGGCCGTGGCGGACACCAGGGCCGGAACGGTGCCGGAGGCAGCGGTGTCGGCCCGGGCGCCGCTGTCGGCGCCGACGGCCGCGATGGTGGAGAGGCCGACATCCTCGTGGGCGGCGAGCTCCCAGGCCCCGCCGAAGCCGATCACCACGCCGCCCGAACGCACCCACGCCTTGAGCCGCTCGACTCCTCCCTCGCCCAGCTCGCGACGCATGCGGCTGCCGCTGCCGTCCGGGATGACGAGCACGTTGTAGTCATAGAGGTCGCGCATCGAGCCGATAGCGCGCAGCACGATGGGCGTGAACGGCGCGTGCAGCTCGCGCTCGAGGAAGTACCACAGCCAGCCGTAGCTCGTCTGGGAGACGCCGTCGCCGCCCGCCACGAGGATCCGCGCGGGTCGCAGGGATCCCACGTCACCCGAACCGATGCCGACGTCGCCGCTGTCGGGGAACGCGCTCCGCACGGCCGTGACGGCTACCCCCAGCTCGGCGCCGAGCGCGCCGAGCCGTTCGCCGAGGCCGGCCGGATTCCGCTGCACCCGGGCGATGAACGTCCCCCGCGGATACGCGCGGCCGTCCGCGCGGACCGGCTGGGACGCGACCGCGAGCCGGAAGCCCTCGCGCTGCAGCGCCAGCGCCAGCCGGGCGGCGTTGCCCGTCGTGTTCGTGAACACGTATGCGGTGGAGTGTCCCGCCTCGGCCGGTGGCGCGACCCGCGGAACCAGCGCCGTCGTGTCCGTCAGCGACTCGGCGGTGATCGCCCCCGCGTCTTCCGTCCAGTAGGCGTCGAGATTGAAGGTGTAGGGGAGCGACCAGGCGGTGATGTCGTAGAAGCCGTAGTCCTCGCGGTCGGCATCCTCGCCGCGGCGGCGGTTGCGCTGGAACTTGCCCACCTCGCGCTCCACGAAGTCGCGCTGCAGCTCGGCATCCGGCTCGAGCATGGCCTTGGCGATGCGCCGCTGCGGCTGGCCCAGGTCGATCACGTAGCTGCCCGCGGGAAACGTGCGGCTGCCCGCGGCGCCGCCCAGAAAGGGATGCGCGGCGCGCGAGCTGGCGGACTGCCGCAGCCGGCTCACTTCGACGCCGCTGCGCAGCAGCAGCGTGACGACCTGCGCGGCCGCGGCCGGATCGCGATCGGGGACGATGACCACTCGCTTCATCGGGTCCCTCGCGGCTTCGGCCATCGCGGAGCGGCGGAATTCATAGTAGTCGACCAGCCGGGCCTGGCGGTGGCGGGCAGTCGTCTCGAGGGTCGCCATCGAGGCGACGAAGTGATGCGCGATGCCGTCGCGGAACGTGGAGATCGTGCCGTCGTCCCGGCGGCGGTTGAACTCCGGACCGCCGTCGGACTCGTACGTCATCCCGGTGGCGCCCTGGAACGTCGACCACTCGTCCCAGTAGCCGATGTAGAAGAAATCGAACACGCCGCGCACGAAGTACTGCCAGCCGTGGCGGTCGAAAGCCGCCGCGTTGCCGCGCCCGTACACGTCGAACCAGCGCGTGGTCTGGGCCGGCAGGTTCAGATTCACGGCCTGGGCGACCGGCGGGAAGAAGAACGTCTGCGTGGTCGAGTGGTGATCCACGAACACCTGTGGCCGCCAGCGCATCACGCCCGCCATCATCGCGCGGACTGCCGGCTGCGTCTGCGCCAGCAGGTCGCGGTTCATGTCGAAGCGGTAGTGGCTGTAGCGGCCCGTGATGCCCCACGGCTCGTTGAACTCGAGCGACCAGAAATGGTCCGACCCCACGGCGATCGAGTTGTACCACACCGCGAACCGCTCGTGGCCGTCGGGATTGGCGGAAGGGTTGATCACCACGACCAGCGCCTTCAGCAGCGCGAGGGTCTGCGGCTCCTCCGACGCGGCGAGCTGGTAGATCACCTGCATCGAGGCCTCGTATCCCGCGGGCTCGTCGCCGTGCACCGAGTAGTGGAACACGGCCACCGCGGGACTGGTGCTCGCGATCTGGGCCGCGCGCGAGGGAGACGTGCGCCGCGGGTCGGCGAGCTCGGCGACGCCGGCGCGAATCTCCTCGAGGCGGGCGAGGTTCGTGGGGTCGGAGATGATCAGCGCCCTGATTGGCCGGCCTTCGACGGTCTCGCCCCAGTGCTCGATCCGCACCCGATCGCCGGCGGTGGCGAGGATGGTGTCGAGATACTGCTGCAGTACTGCGTACTGGGTGTGCCACTCCCCCGCCGGATAGCCCGTGATGGCTTCGGGTCGGGGCACGGCCGACCGGTACGGACCACGCGTGTAGAAGTCGAACGCCGCGGCGTGCTGCTGCGCCGCGAGCGGGAGGGGAGCGGTGAGCAGGCACAAGACCGGCACCAGGGCGCGCATGAAGAGCAGACCTCTCTCGGCAGAGTGAAACGGGTGACCCCACCCCCGGGAGGCGGGGGCAGGGAACTGACTATGCCGGCCGGCGGGCGGCCGGCAGCACTTGATCGAACGCCGCGAACTCGAACGGCTTGGGCACGCACGGCCGGCCCGTTCCGTCGAGAAAGCGCCGCATCTGCTCGCTGACGAGGTCACCGGTGGTGAAGATCACGCGGTCGGCGTGGGCGGGGTCGGTGGTGCGTAACCGCTCGAACAGTTGTTCGCCGGAGACATCGGGCATGCGCATGTCCACGATGACGGCGTCGTAGGCCTGCTGGCTGAGCCGCGTGAGCGCGTCGCGCCCGCTGGCGGTGGTCTCGACGTCATGCCCGCGGCCGGCGAGGTAGCGTTGCAGCGCGACGCGCACCGAGGCCTCGTCGTCCACGACGAGAACGCGCAGGCGGTCCCCGACGGTCGGCGCGGGCGCTGCGGTGGGGAACTCGCCGGAGGCACGCGGCTCGGTGATCGGCAGCTCCACGATGAATCGGGCGCCGCTCTGCTGCATGTTCTCGGCCCAGATGCGGCCCTCGTGCTCCCGCACGATGCCGAGCGAGATCGAGAGGCCGAGGCCCGTCCCCGAGCCGGTCGGTTTGGTCGTAAAGAACGGATTGAAGATCCGCTCGATGAGGTTGGCCGGAATCCCGCCGCCCGTGTCCTCGATCTCGATGCGGATGTGGTCGCCGGCGCGGCGGGTGCGGACCGTGAGGCGGTGATGGACCCCCTCGCGCTGTTCCATCGCCTGCTCGGCGTTCGTGAGGAGATTCAGGAACACCTGCTGCAGCTGGTGGGCGTCGGCCATGGTGTCGGGCAGCGATTCGTCGTATTCGCGCCGCACGTCGATGCCGCGCACCCGCAGCTCGTAGCCGCGCAGCTCCAGCGTATCGTCCAGCACCTGGTTGATCGCCGCGGGGCCCTTCTCCGCCTTGTGCTGGCGCGCGAACGTCAGGAGGTTCTGCACGATGCGGCTGGCGCGCCGCGCCTCGCCGTAAATCGTCTCGGCGGCGGTGCGCTGGTCCGGGGGGAAGCGCTTTTCCGCGAGCAGCAGCTGCGCGAAGGCCGAGATCCCGGCCAGCGGGTTGTTCAGCTCGTGCGCCACGCCGGAGACGAGCTGGCCGATCGCCGACATCTTCTCCGACTGAATCAGCTGCTCCTGCAGCATCTTCTGGTCGGTGACGTCGCGGATGAGGCAGAGCACCTCTTCGTCCTTCTGCGGCGTGGAATAGGTGACCGAAATGATCCGGACGTCGCCGTCCTTGCGGTAGAACTGCGTCTCGAACAGGCCCGTTTCTCCCGACAGCGCCTGCTGGAAGTGCGCCAGGGCTTTGGGCAGGTCGTCGTCGGGCAGCATCGGGGCGAACCACTGGCCCACCAGCTCGTCGCGCTTGTAGCCGGAGATATTCTCGGCGGCGTGGTTCACGGTGGTGAACCGGCCGTTGGCGTCGAGCGTCACGATCGCGTCGGAGGCGGATTCGACGAGGTGGCGGTAGCGCGCCTCGGAGCGCGCCAGGGTATCCTGGGCGCGCTTGGGTTCGGTGATGTCGCGCAGGGTCGCGACCGTGCCGATCAGCTCGCCGTTCACGCGGAACGGGCCGCTCGCGACCTCGACGTCGCGCTCTTCGCCGGTGCGGTGGTCGAGCACCTTGGTTTCGTAGCGCTGCCGCTCGCCGGCGAGGGCCTCGTCTTCGCGCGCCTGCACGTGCCCGCGCTCGGCGGGCGCGACGAGCTCCGCCGTCGTCTTGCCCGCCAGCGCGCGGGGCTCCCACCCCAGGAG
>JBOHSP010000138.1:0-3242 GCA_050733275.1 Gemmatimonadales bacterium | reverse complement strand
ATCCCCACCGATCAGGCGTACCGCGCCTATGTGGACTACCTGATGCGGCCGCCGCGCGTCGCCGCCGAGCAGTCGCAGCAGATCCGCGGCGAGCTGGCGGGGGGAGAGCGGGGCGAGCGGGCCGCGGTCGAGACCATTCTGTCGCGCGCGGCGCAGGTCCTCGGCGTGCTCACGAACGAGCTCGGCATGGCCGCCGGCCCCACGATCGACGACGCGGTGCTCGAGCGGCTCGATCTGCTGCAGGTCTCCTCGGAGCGCGTGCTGCTGGTGCTGATGCTGCGCAGCGGCGCGGTGCGGACGATCTTCGTCGAGGTGCAGTCGCAGATCGCCCCCGAGGCGCTCACCCAGGTGACGGTGGTGCTCAACGAGCGGCTCGCCGGCCTCGCGCTCAAGCAGATCCGCACGACGTTCGCCGAGCGGCTGCGCGACGCGGTGAGCCAGCCCGAGTCGCGCGAGCTGCTCAACATCTTCGTGCAGGAGGGGGAGGAGCTGTTCGACATGCCGGGCGAGCCGGGCGCCGGCGTGGTCCTGGGCAGCACCCAGCCGCTCGCCGAGCAGCCGGAGTTCGCCACCACGGAGCGGCTCCAGGGACTGCTGGCGGTGACGGAGCGGCGCGACGTGCTGCGCGACGCGATCACGCAGCGCGGCGGGCGCGGCCTGACGATCACGATCGGGCAGGAGCACGCCGACGCGCGGCTCGCCGCGTTCACGCTCGTCACCGCCGCGTATCACTGGGGTCCGCTGTCGGGCGTGATCGGCGTGCTCGGGCCCACGCGCATGCCCTATGACAAGGTCGCGGCCCTGGTCGATCATACGTCGCGGCTCGTGAGCGAGCTGCTGGAATAGATGAAACCCGACTACTACGACGTGCTGGGCGTGGCGCGCGACGCCAGCGAAACCGACGTCAAGAAGGCGTATCGCAAGCTCGCGCTGGAGTGCCACCCCGACCGCAACAACGGCGACACGTCGGCCGAGGAGCGCTTCAAGACGGTGACCGAAGCCTACGAGGTGTTGCGCGATGCGGACAAGCGCGCCGCCTACGACCGCTACGGCCACGCCGGCCCGCGCGGTGCCGGCGGGGGGGGATTCGGCCACGTCGATCTCTCCGAAGCGCTGATGGTGTTCATGCGGGACTTCGGGATGATGAGCGGGACGGGGGCCGGCGGGTTCGGCGCGTTCGAGACGCTGTTCGGTGGCGGGCAGCGCGCGCGCCGCGACCGGCGCCGCGGCCACGACGTCAAGGTCGCGCTCAAGCTCACGCTGTCCGAAGTCGCGGCGGGCACGACCAAGACCGTGCGCATCAAGGGCCTCGACGTCTGCGCGGAGTGCCGGGGTAGCGGCGCCAAGCCGGGCACCAACCCGGTGACCTGCGGCACGTGCGCCGGCTCGGGCGAGGTGCGGCGCCAGGCGCAGTCGCTGTTCGGGCAGTTCCTCACGGTGTCGCCGTGCCCCACCTGCGGCGGCGAAGGGACGATCGTTCCGCAGCCCTGCCCGCGCTGCGGCGGCGACGGCCGCGTGCGCGCCGAGAAGACGGTCCAGATCGACGTCCCCGCGGGCGTCGCGGATCATCATTACCTGACGCTGCGCGGCCAGGGTCTCCCCGGCCCGCGCGCCGGCCCGCCCGGCGATCTCATCGCCGTCCTCGACATCCAGGAAGACCCGCGCTTCGAGCGCCACGGCGACGACCTCGCCTACGATCTGCGCGTCACGTTCACGCAGGCCGCGCTGGGCGCCGAGCTGCAGGTGCCCACGCCCTACGGCCAGAGCACGCTGCGCATCGATCCCGGGACCCAGACGGGCACCGTGTACCGCATCCGCTCCAAGGGGCTGCCGCGCCTCGGCGAAGGCGGCTACGGCGATCTGCACGTGCGGGTGCACGTCTGGACGCCGACCAAGCTGAGCGCGCAGGAGCGCGGCCTGCTGGAGCAGCTCGCGGGGCTGGAGCGCGCGCCGCCCGAAGAGGACGGCGGCGGCCGGCGCTTCTGGGACGGCGTGCGCCGCGCGATGGGCCTGGAGGGAAGCGGGGGCGAAGGCGGCGGGGGCAAGCACCGGTGAGCGTCGGAGGCTGCGTCTTCTGCCGCGTGGCGGCCGGCGAGGTTCCCGCGGCGGTCGTCAAGCGCGGCGACGGCATGCTCGCCTTCACGGACATCAATCCCCAGGCGCCGACGCACCTGCTCATCATCCCGACGGCGCACGTCGGCTCGCTCAACGACGCGACGGACCCCGGGCTGCTGGGCCGGCTGCTCACGTTCGCGCGGGAGCTGGCGCAGGACCAGGGCATCGCGACGCGGGGCTACCGGGTGGTGATCAACACCAATCCCGACGGCGGGCAGACCGTGTTTCACCTGCATCTGCACGTGCTGGGCGGACGGGCGATGCACTGGCCGCCGGGATGACATGAATGCGGCGGGCATTGCAAGGGCAGGCGGGACCCGCTAACTTGTTGAGTCTTCGCCCATTTAGGAGTCAGTGTGCCGGAAGTCATCATCCACGATGACGAGAGCTTCGAGCGGGCGCTCAAGCGGTTCAAGAAGAAATGCGAGAAGGCAGGCATTCTCGCGGACCTCCGCAAGCATCGCCACTATGAGAAACCCAGTGAGCGCCGCAAGCGCAAGATGAATGCGGCGCGGCGGAAGAACCGTCGACCGCGTTACGTCTGAGTCAGTGTCCCTGCCAAGTCTCCCTGAGCGGCTGCGCGCCGCGATGAACGAAGCCAGAAAAACCCGCGATCAGGCGCGCACCCTCCTTCTCTCGACCATCCTCTCCGACGTCCAAAACCGCGCAATCGAGCTGAAGCACGCGCTCTCCGACGAGGAAACCGTCGCGGTGCTGCGGCGCGGCGTCAAACGGCGCCGCGAGGCGATCGAGCAATACGAGAACGCGGGCCGCGAGGAGCTGGCGGCGCGCGAGCGCGCCGAGGTGGCGATGCTCGAGGCGTTCCTCCCCGCCGCCGTGCCGCCCGACGAGATCCGGACGGCGATCCGCGAGGCCCTGGCCGGCGGCGCGGGCGACGTCGGCCAGGTCATGGCCGTCGTGATGCCGCGGTTCCAGGGGCGGGCCGAGGGGAAGGTGGTGAATCAGATCGTGCGAGAGGAGCTGGCGAAGACGTGAGTCCTCACCCCCTGACCCCCTCTCCACGGGGTGGAGAGGGGGAACGATGGAGTGAGGAGACCCTCGAGTTTCCCGCGGCCCTGGCGTGCGTCGCCGCGCACGCCGCGGGACCGCTGGGCGCCGCCCGGGTG
>JBOHSP010000137.1:0-3224 GCA_050733275.1 Gemmatimonadales bacterium | reverse complement strand
GGCCAGGCCCGGCGGCTCCCCGACCGGAGCGGTCCGAGCGCCGGCTGCGGCCGCGGCGACTCGACGCTGTCCGGGATGACACTCGCGACCGTCACGGTCGCGACGCCCCCCGCGAGGGAGTCGGCGGTCCCCTCCGGCCCGAGCCGCCACAACGGGGGCATCGTGACCGTCAGCGTGCCGGGGACCCACGCGGTCACCGGATAGCGGACGAGCCAGCTCGTGGCGCCCGGGACGGACAGGATCACGGGATCGCCGAGCGGCTCGAGCTCACTGCCCGGCGCGAGCGGCTGGGCACGCACCCGCCACCCCGGCGGCGCCGCGACCACGCGCTCGAGCCGGATCGTGTCGCCCACGGTCGGCCGGGCGGGCGCTGCCCGCCACGCCTCGCCCGCGGGCGCCTGGACCAGCAGCAGCAGGAACGCCGCGATCATCGGCTCAGCCGCTTGGCCCGCTCGGCGAACGCCCGCCGCAGCGGCACGACGTAGGGGACGGTGGTTTGCAGGGCGACGCGGTCCACGCCGGCCTGCGTCAGCTTGCGCGTCCGCTCCTGCTGCATTCGCTCGGCGGCGACGCGGATGCGGGTGCGCGTGGGTCCATGGCTCGTGTCCACGAGCAGCCGCCGCCCCGTTTCGGCATCCTCGACTTCCACCCACCCGGCATCGGGGAATTCGTATTCGCGGGGATCGTCCACGGTGATCGCCACGACTTCGTGGCGCGCGGCGAGCTGGCCCAGCGGCTCCTCCCACGCTTCGGCCCGGAAATCCGACAACACCACGATGATCGCGCGATGGCGCAGCAGTTTGGACGCGTAGCGCAGCGCGCTGCTGATATTCGTGCCCCGGCCGTGCGGCGTGAACGCGACCAGGTCCCGGATCACGCGCAGCGCGTGGGGGCGTCCTTTCGCCGGGCGGACGACGAGCTCGGGCGTGTCGGCGAACAGCAGCGCGCCGACCCGGTCGTTGTGGCGCGCCGCGGCGAGCGCCAGCACGGCCGCCACCTCGACGGCCAGCCCGGCCTTGGTGTAGGGGCGCCCGAAGTGCAGCGACCCCGACTGATCCACGATCAGCAGCAGGGTGAGCTCGCGCTCTTCCATGTACGTCTTGACGAACGGATGGCCCATGCGCGCGGACACGTTCCAGTCGATGGACCGAAACTCGTCGCCCTGCTGATAGGCGCGCACCTCCGCGAACTCGATGCCCTGGCCGCGAAACACCGAGCGATATTCCCCCGTGAACAGGGAGTTCACGAGCGTGCGGGTGCGCAGTTCGATCCCTTTGACCTGCCGCAGCACTTCTCGCGTGATCACGGCACGCCCACGGCCTCCAGGATGCGGGCGATCACCTGGTCGGCATCGACATCCTCGGCTTCCGCTTCGAACGTGAGCAGCACGCGATGGCGCAGAACGTCGAAGGCCATCGCCTTCACGTCTTCGGGAACCACGTAGGAGCGGCCCCGCAGGTACGCATGCGCCCGGGCCGCCTGGGCGAGGTAGATCGACGCGCGCGGCGACGCGCCGTAGGCGATCAGCGGCTTGAGCTCGGCGAGGCCGACCGCCTGGGGCTCGCGGGTCGCCCGCACGGCGTCCACGATGTAGTCGACGACCTTCTGATCGATGAACAGCTCGGCGATCGCGCTACGCGCGGCCAGAATGTCGTCGGCCTCCGCGATGCGCTGCACCTCGATCGGCCGGCCCGACGCCATGCGGCCCACGACCTCCTTTTCGGCGTCGCGGGACGGGTAGCCGACGCGCACTTTCAGCATGAACCGATCCAGCTGCGCCTCGGGCAGCGGGTAGGTGCCTTCGTGCTCGATGGGGTTCTGCGTCGCGAGCACGAGGAACGGCTCGCCGAGATAGAAGGTCTCGCCGCCGATGGTGACTTGCTTCTCCTGCATCGCCTCGAGCAGCGCCGACTGCACCTTGGCCGGCGCGCGGTTGATCTCGTCGGCCAGCACCAGGTTGGCGAAGAGCGGACCCTTCTTGGGATAGAACTCCTGGGACCGCTGATCGAACACCATGGTCCCGATCACGTCCGCGGGCAGGAGATCGGGCGTGAACTGGATGCGCGAGAAGGTCACGCGCAGGCACTCCGCCACGGTGCGCACCGCCAGCGTCTTGGCGAGCCCCGGCACGCCTTCGAGGAGGATGTGTCCCCCCGTGAGCAGGCCGATGAGCAGCCGCTCGACCATGATCTCCTGTCCGACGACGCGCTTCGCCACTTCGCGGGTGATGCTCTGCGTCAGCACCGTGTCGCCCGTCTTCGTCGCGCGCGACGTCATCTGAGACACGCCTCTGCCGCCCGCTTCACGGTCGGCTCCTTGTCGCGAGAGTAGAGTTCCAGCAGCGCCCTGGCCTCGGTGCGGTCCAGGCACGCCAGGCCTTCGATCGCGGCGGCGCGCAGCAACGGCGTGCGCCGCGGCTGCCCGCCCGGCTCGGCGTAGCGGGCCAGCACCTCCAGCGCTTCGCGCGCGCCCAGCTGCCCGATGGCCCGCAACAACGCCGCCAATACCCCTTCGTCGTGCTCCTGGTCCAGGCGCCGCACCAGCACCGTGGTCGCCGCGGGATCACCGGCGGCGGCGATGGCGCGCGCCGCGGCGGCCCGCACCACCACCGCATCGTCCTTGAGCGCCGGCATCGCCGGCCGCGAGATCTCGCGGCCGCCCAGCTCGGCGATCCCCAGCAGCGCCGACTCGCGCACGCGCTCGTCACGGTGATGCATCAGGTCGATCAACACCGGCGCGACCTGCGGGCTTCCGGTCAGACCGAGAAACTCGGCCGCGGCCGCGGCGACTTCCGGCATTTTGCTGGCGCTGCGCTCCTCTAATACGTCCACCGCCCGCTCGCCCGCGGCGCGCATCGCCGCGCGATAGGCTTCGCGCAAGTCCGCCGGCGCGTGCAGATACGCGTCCACCACCAGCCCGGCGGAGACGGCGCCCAGCGCGCCCACGGCCTGCACCAGGTGCGCGCGCTCGACGGGCGGAACGCGCGGCTCGCCCAGCCGCGCCACCATCCGCTCGAGCAGTGCCTCGTCGACCAGATCCGACGCCGCCTCGCCGATCAGCTTCTCGAGCGTGGGGTCCTCTACCCGCGCCAGCGCCCGGTCGAGCACCGCCACGACCTCGGCAATCGTCCCGAGGTCGCGCAGCGCGCGCAGCTCCGGGGTCAGGCGGCGCAGCTCCGCGATGAGGTCGCGCTGCTCCTCCGCCGCGGCGGCGGCGCCCAGCGC
>JBOHSP010000136.1:0-2946 GCA_050733275.1 Gemmatimonadales bacterium | reverse complement strand
GTACGGGATCCCGCTGTCGAAGATGATCGGGTTCTCCGCGGCGGAGGACGGTGAACGCCGGTTCCCGAGCGGGCAGCGCACGATGCTGTGGGTGCGGCGCAACCTGCCATCGTCGAGCGCGCCGATGCTGGAGCGGGCGCACCAATACTACCACCAGGCTACGGTGTAGGCCCGCAAACGGCGTCCAAAACGTCATCATCGATGTTCCGCCCACTCGTGATACCACTCCCACACCGGTCGCTCGCGAAATCCGTCCACCATCCGACTGGTCCCCTCCTCGAGGCTGAATAGCCGGTCCGTAACCTGCCGCACCCGCTCCACATCGTGATCGGCGAACAACACAGCGCTTCCCTGGTCCGCCAGCAGCCGCAGGGCGGTAGCCACGTCCTCGCGATGCCTGGGCTCAAGCCCCCGGAACGGCTCGTCGAGCAACGCTACCGTCGGTCGCAGCGCGATGCCGATCGCGAGCTCGGTCAGCCGAAGTTCCCCACCCGAGAGACGCCCCACATCGCGATCGATCCACGCCATCACACCGAGTGCATCAGCAACGTCGCGCCAAGCATCACGCCTGGCCAGCAGTGCGAAATGGTCGGCGGCGCTCAAATGCGGCGCGAGCCAGGGATGATCGGGATGATAGAACAGGCCGCGCCGCGCGAGGCGCGGCAGCGAAGGCCGCTTCACGATCTCACCATTCCAGCGCACATGGCCGGCCGCGCCGCGGCGCCGGCCGACGATCACCTCGAACAGCGTCGTCTTCCCGGCGCCCGAACGACCCACGAGCGCCGTGATCCGGCCGGCCAGCGCGTCGACGTAGGCCGCCCGCAGGATCGATCGCCCGCCGAGCGACAGTGTGATGGAGTCGGCGGCGAGCTGCGGCGTGGTCATCCGAAGAGACTGACGAACAGACTCAGCGCGACATGCACCGGCACGAGCGGCGCGAGCGCGACGCCAAGGGTGAGGCCGAGATTGCCGAGCAGGACGTCCTCGCTGCCGCGGCGCAGAAACACGGCCAGCACCGCCAGCTCGACGGCACAGATGACCGACTCGCCGAAGGGATGAAACTCGAAGGGGGGCTCGCGCACCAACACGGCCCCCGCAACCATCGCCCCTTTCATGACAAGCCACAGGATCACGAACGCGCCTAGATACGACCGAAACAGCGCGCTCCGCATCCAGCGGCTGAGCGTGAGATGCGCCGTCACATCCGCTTGTACTTCGGCCCGCTGCCGCCCTCGCGCGGCGTCCAGCGCGGGCCCAGCACGTCGGTCGCCTTGCAGTCGACGCAGTTCGGCGCGTTGATGCGGAGGCCACCGCCCGCCGCTTCATATACGCCAGCCGGACAGACGTGCGCGTAGAACTGCGCTACCTCGGCCGGCACGTCCGCCGCAGGCACCAAGTGACTGGGAATGCTGTCGCGCGTCGCGTTTCCCGACTTGAACACCGCATCCACCTTGCTAAACGTCAGTTTGCCATCAGGACTCTCTGACCCCGGGCGGAAGCCCGGGGTCAACGAGCGAGAAACCTGGGTATCTGCTTCCATCCTGTACCGCCACCCCGGAAACCTCCCACCCGTCACTGTCATCAACCCGGCCTGCATCCCCCCGAGGATCAGCCCGCGCCGAAACGCGAGCCGCATGTTCCGCGTGCGCCGCAGATCGTCCCAGATGTACGAGCCATCCACGAGCCGATCGTACTCCGACAGATCGGCGCTGTTAGCCGTGAGGGCCCGATAGATCGCCCGCGCGGCAAAGATTCCCGACTGCAGCGCATAATGGATTCCCTTGAGCGACGGCACGTCCACGAAGCCCGCGGCATCGCCGAGCACCACCACGCCGTCCCCCGAGCGGCGCGCGGGCAGCGAGTAGAACCCACCCTCGGGGATCGTCTTCGCGCCCCATTCCACCATCTCGCCGCCCTCGAGCACTTGTCGAAACAGCGGATGCTGCTTCATGCGCTGCAGCAGGACGTGCACGTCGAGCCCCGCCTGCCGGTAATCGAGCCCGACGACGAGGCCGAGGGCCACGAGGTGGGGGGTCAGCGGATACATGAAGCTGCCGCCGAACGCGCTGTTGGGAAGCGGCCAGCCCATCGTGTGTACCACGCGATCGAGCGGCTGCTTCGTCTCCCACAGCTCCTTCACGCCGAGCGCGAAGAGCTGCGGATTCTCCGACGTCACGCCCTGCCACTGATGCCACGCCTGTGACAAGAGCCCCCGCGTGCCCTCGGCCAGGGCGGTCACGCGCGCCGAAAGGTCGTTCGGCGCCGAGTAGCTGCTCGTTTGCCCGCCATCTCGATCCAGGCCCGCCGCCGCGGTCCGCACGCCGACCACCGCCTGCTCGCGCACCAGGAGCTGCGCCGCGGGAAACCCCGTGAACACGTTCACGCCCAGCTCCTCGGCCTTCGCTCCCAGCCAGCGCACCAGCTCGCAGAGCGAGGCGACGTAGAAGCCGCGGTTGTGCATCGTGGGGGGGACCGGCAGACGCAGCTTACTGCGGCGCGTCAGCAGATACAGCGCCTCGCGCGTGACGGGCGCGCGAAACGGAAAGTCCGAGTCCTTGAGATCGGGGAACAGCTCGCGCAGCGCGCGAGGGTTCACGATCGCGCCCGACAGCGAGTGCTCCCCCAACGCCTCGGCCTTCTCGAGCACGCCGATGTTCAGCTCGCGGCCGTCGTGCTGGGCGAGCCGTGCCAGCTCGATGGCGCAGGCGAGTCCCGCCGGTCCGGCGCCGACAATGACCACGTCCAGCTCCATGCGGTCCCCGGCGCCCGGTGTGCCCTCCGGCAGGAGGAGCTGGTCGAGCGGCAGAGGAGGCTGGTGGGATGCGGGGGTAATCATTGCGGATTTCGGATTGCGGATTGCGGATTGTAAAGGGAGTCGTCGAAGCGCCGGAACCGTCCCTGCAAATCCGCAATCCGAAATCCGCAATCCGCGATTGCAGGTCCGCA
>JBOHSP010000135.1:0-7363 GCA_050733275.1 Gemmatimonadales bacterium | reverse complement strand
GCTGCAGCGCCTTCAGGTCGCGTACGTCCTCCATGCCCACTCCCCTCCCTACAGCAGGCCGGCAGCGTCGAGAATCAGCGCCGGCACTCCGTCGCCCATGATGGTGGCACCGCTGAACACGGGAAGGGTGCCCCGCGGCGCCGAGAACTCCTTCACGACGATCTCCTGCTGGCTCAGCATCCCGTCCACGACGACACCTGCGCGCCGTTCTCCCATTTCCAAGACGATGACTGGGCGGCGAGGGGGCGGCGAAGGGGCGGCGCCATCGGTGCCGAGCAGCTTGCGCAAATCAACGAGCGGCACGACGCGGTCGCGCAGCACCATCGCCTCGCGGCCTTCCATCGTCGTCATCGCCGTCGAGCCGAACTCGACGGTCTCGGCGACGTAGGTCAGCGGCAGCGCGTAGCGCTCGGGACCGACGGCGGCGATCAACGCGCGCACGATGGCCAGCGTCACGGGGAGACGCAGCACGAACACGGTCCCCTTGCCGGACTCGGTGTCGATCTCGATCGAGCCGCCCAGCGCGCGGATCTTCGTCATGGCGACGTCGATGCCGACGCCCCGCCCCGAGACCGTGCTGACCGATTCGGCCGTCGAGAATCCGGGCCGTGCCAGCACCCGCAACAATTGATCGTCCGTGAGCGTCTCCACGTGCGGTCCCACCACGCCCTCGCGCTGCGCCCGCGCGAGCACCTGGGCGCGATCGATGCCGCGGCCGTCGTCGCGGATCGTGATCGCGACGCTGGCGCGCTCCCGCACCGCCGTCAGCACGATCTCCCCCTCCGCCGGCTTGCCCCGCCGTCGCCGCTCCGCCGGCGCCTCGATGCCATGGTCCACGGCGTTGCGCAGCAGGTGCACCAGCGGATCGCCCAGCTCATCGAGGATCGCGCGGTCCAGCTCGATCTCCTTCCCCTCCACGCGGAACAGGATCTGCTTGTCGAGCTGGCGGGCCAGGTCGCGCACCAGCCGGGGGAAGCGGTCGAACACCTGCCACACGGGCGTCATCCGCGCCTGGATGATCTCGGCCTGGAGATCCGCCGACAGCCGCGACACCTGGATGGCGACGTCGTCGATCGCCGCATCGCGCGTGCGGGCGGCCAGCTCGTTGAGCCGGCCGCGCGCGGTGACCAACTCGCCGATCAGGTCCATCAGCGTGTCGAGCCGCCGCAGGTCCACGCGGATGTGCCGGCCGCGGCCGCCCGCGGCGGCGCCCGGCCCGAACTCCGCGGACGCGCCGTCCCCGTCGTCGATCGTGACGCGCTCCACGTCGCCCACCGCGCGGATCGCGGCCTCGATCTCGGCGGCCGGGCGCGTGGTCTCGAGTCGCAGCCCCAGCCGGCCATCGAAGTCCTCGGCTTCGAATGCCGCGGCGGGCGGCGTGAGCTGCTGGATCGTCCCGAGGCTCTGCGCCTTGCGGACGATCAGCATCGCGCGCGCGCCCTTGAGCGCCGCCTCGGGCCGGATCGTGACGTGGACGAGCCGCCCGGACGAGGCGGACGGCGGAGGTTCTGGAGGTGGTGGACGTTGGGGAGGGGCTGCGGCCTGGCGCGTGGGGGCGCGGGTGGCGGCGGCGCGGTCGAGGTCGGCGAGGACGGTCGCCAGATCGGCGTCGCGCTCACGCCCCGTGACGGCGAGCGCCACCGCCTTTTCCAGCGCATCGGTGGCGCGAAACAGGACCTGCAGCGTGTCGTCGCCGGGCGGCCGGCCGGCGCGGCGCAGGTGATCGAGCAGGTTTTCCATCCGGTGGGCGAGGTCGGCGACACGCGCGTAGCCCATCGTCGCCGCCATGCCCTTGATGGTGTGCACCGCGCGGAAGATGCCGCCGACCGGCTCGGGCGACTCCGGGCGGCGCTCCCACTCGAGCAGCAACTGGTTGCAGGCGCTCACGTGCTCGCGGCTTTCGGCCAGGAACAGCTCGGCGTACTGCGACAGGTCCATCGGGGACTAGCCCAGTACTCGCTGGACCGCTTCGAGCACGCGGGAGGGCTGGAACGGTTTGACGACGAAGTCCTTGGCGCCGGCCTGGATCGCTTCGACGACCAGCGCCTGCTGGCCCATCGCGCTGCACATCAGGATCTTCGCGTCGGGATCGTGCTTCACGATCTCGCGCACCGCGTCGATGCCCCCCATGTCGGGCATCACGATGTCCATCGTCACGAGATCGGGTTTGAGCTGCCGGTATTTTTCCACCGCCTGGGTGCCGGTCTCGGCTTCGCCGACGACCTCGAAGCCGGCCTGCGCCAGGATGTCGGTGATCATCGTCCGCATGAAGATCGCATCGTCACAGACGAGAACAGTGTGACTCACTGCTCCCTCCCCTGGAATAGAATCGGGCCGAGCAGCGCCGCCACGTCCAGCACTACGACCACCTGCCCGTGGGGGGCCGGGGGCGGGCGTCGGCCGACCGCGCGCACCAGCGTCGGATCGACGCCGGCGAGTCCCCCGTGTGACCGGTCCTCCAACATCGCGTCGCTGACCGCCACCATGTCCATCACGTCGTCCACGGTGAAACCGATCAGCTGGCCGCCCTGCTGCTGCCCAGCGTCCGTCCCCTCCGGTGTGCCTCCCTCGCTTCCCCCCGCCACGCCGTTTCCGGCGGCGGCGCTGAGATCGAGCACGATCGTCGAGCCTCCCCCTGCTCCTCCGGAATCCGTGGGCGGCGGCTGCTTGAGCGCACGCCAACCTTCCACGACGGTGATCAACCGGCCGCGGACATTCACGAGCCCCGCGACGACCGGGGGCGCGCCCGGAATACGCGTCGTTGGGAGGCGCGGGAGGATCTCCCGCACATGGTCGACCTCGGCCGCGCACACCAGGCTACCTACTCGAAAAACGAGCAGTCGGGCGAGGGTCGCTTCAGTCATCGGATGCGAAGAAGCCAAGATACTGCAAGGGGTTGCGCTCGGCAAGCAAGTTGGCGTCCGCGGCCGCCGCGGCGAGCGCGGGACGCAAATCGAGGGGCCATTCCGACGTGAGCGTGAGGGGCACGCCGCTCACGGGATGCATGAACGTCAGCGCCGCCGCGTGCAGCAGTTGCCGCGACGCCCGCGTCTCGACGTGCTCGGCGGCGGTCCGCTGCGACGGCGTGATGCGCCGGCTGCCGCCGAAGGCGTAGTCGCGATCGCCAACGATGGGACAGCCGATGTGGGCGAGGTGCACGCGGATCTGGTGGGTGCGGCCGGTGCCGAGCCGCACGCGCAGCAGGTCGGTCTGCGCGAACCGCGCGACCAGTGCCGCGTGCGTCGACGCGTGACGGCCGCCGTGCGCGACGGTCATGCGCTTGCGGTCCTTGGGGTGGCGGGCGATCGGCGCCTCGATGTCCACCGGACTGTTGCGCAGGTGCCCCCAGACGAGGGCGGCGTAGACCCGCCGCACCTGGCGCCGTTCGAGCGCGGCGGCGAGGCGGCGGTGCGCGAGATCGGTCTTGGCGACGACGAGCAATCCCGAGGTGTCGCGGTCGAGCCGGTGCACGATCCCGGGCCGGCCCGCGCCCCCCTCCGCCTCGGGCGCGCCGCGCGCGAGCTCGGTGCCCCGACCCACGAGCACGTTGACCAGCGAGTCGTTCCAGTGGCCGGGCCCCGGATGCACGACGAGGCCGGCGGGCTTATCGAGCACGGCGAGGTGCTCGTCCTCGTAGACGAAGCGCAGCGCCGCGGGGGCGGGGGCGGGCACCAGGGTGCGGGGCGGCGGCTCGGCAGGCGCGAACTCGACGGAGACTTCGGTGCCGCGCTCGAGCAGCGCGGAGGCGCGGAGGGGGCGGCCGCCGGCGCGGACGCGTTTGTCGGCGATGAGACGGCCCGCCTGGGTGCGGGAGAGGGCGAGCTGGTCGGCGAGAAAGCGGTCGAGACGCTCCGTCCGTTCCACAAGCACGCAGAACGCGACGGGGAGCGCGCTCACGGCTCCGCCGCCCGCGCCTCCTTCGCCCGCTGTTGAGCCCGGCCCTCCTGCCAGAGCGAGAGCCCCAGCGCGATGGCGCCGATCGTGATCGCCGAGTCGGCCACGTTGAAGGTGGGCCAGCGCCAGGTGCCGACGCCGATGTCTACGAAATCCACGACGCCCTCGGCGCTGCGGATGCGGTCGATGAGATTGCCCACCGCGCCGCCGCAGACGAGGGCGAGGGCAGTCAGCCGGAAGCGGTCGCCGGGGCGCGTCGTGCGCACCAGCGACGCGAGCACGATGAGCGCGAGGACGGCGAGGCCGAAGAAGATCCAGCGCGAGTTCTCGCCGAGGTGCAGCCCGAAGGCCGCGCCCTCGTTGTACACGAGCCGGAGCTGCACCCACTCGCCGATCACCGCGAGCGGCAGGCGGCGCGCGAGGAGCGATTCGGCGAGCAGCTTGGTGATGAAGTCCGTGACGACGATGACGGCCGCCGTCCCCCAGAACAGCCGGCGCTCAGCGGCGCTTTCCATCTTCCTCTTTCGCCTTGCACTTGATGCACAGCCGGGCGTGGGGGAGCGCGTCGAGCCGCTCGAATCCGATCTCCTCGCCGCACTGCTCGCACTTGCCGAAGCGCTCGGGCGCGCCGTACAGCCGGCGCAGCGCCTCGTTCACGTGCCACAGGTAGCGGCCTTCCTGTGACGCGAACAGGAACGCCTTCTCGTGCTCCATCGCGTCGGTTCCCTGGTCGGCCATATGGAACGAGTAGCTCGAGAGATCGCCGTCCGAGGCCTGAAGGCTCGAGTTGAAGGACTCGCCATAGTGACCCAGCTCCTTGATCACGCGGGCCCGCTCCTCGAGCAGCCGCTTCTCGAGATGGCTCAACTGCTTTTTGTTGAGTCCCTTGGCCTTCGTGGATTTGGTCGGCATTATCGGTTTCCACCCTTTCGTCCGTCATGGCGCCGCAGTGCAATCGTCGCGCGGCGCCCTTCGATGTCTACCTCGCGCTCGAGGTCCGGCTTGGGAAGCACGGTCCCGAGCTCTACCCGGCGCGCCAGGGTCTCGCCTTCGACGTAGCCCTGAAACGCGCGCGTCGCGGCCACCACCTCGGCGGCACCGGCGACGCTCAGCTCGATGCGCGTCGTATGCTCGTACCCGGCTTCCTTGCGGAGCCGTTGCACGCGATTCACCACCTCGCGCGCCAACCCCTCCTGAATCAAGTCCTCCGTCAGCGTCGGGTCGAGCGCCACGACGTACGGCCCATCGGCCTGCACGAGCCAGGTGCTCGCCACCTCGCGCGTCACGGTCACGTCCTCGGGTCGGAACTCCCATTCCGCCGCCCGAACGGTTGCGCCACGCTCCAGCGCCTGCAACTCGGCCGCGCCCAGCGCCGCGACGCCCGCCGCGGCCCGCGGAGTGTCCTTTCCGTACCGCCTGCCGAGCGTCCGGAAGTTGGCCTTGCCCTTGAGCCGGACCAGATCGTGATCGGATGCCACGACCTGAACATCCTTCACGTTGACTTCGGCAGCCAGAATATCTAACAGGTCTGACAAGGCCGGGCCCTGGACGGCCGCCGGGACGGCCAGCTGCATGCGGGCCAACGGCTGCCGCACACGCAGATTGTGTGCCTCGCGGGCGGCCCGCGCCAGCGACGCGAGTCGGCGCACGGTCGCCATCGCCGCGAGCAGCTCCGGCGCCTGGTTGCCCCGGTCCACCGGGAAGGGGGCCAGGTGCACCGAGACCCCCGTCAGGGCCCGGTGCACCCAATCCGCCACGAAGGGGGCGGCGGGGGCGAGCAGGCGAACGGCAGCGACCAGCGCTTCGTGCAGCGTCTCGAGCGCCACCGGATCCGTCGCCCGGTCGGGCGCCCAGAATCGGGGCCGGTTGCGCCGCACGTACCAGCGCGACAGGTCCTCTCCCACGAACTCCATGATCGTCCGGACGCCGGCAGTGACGTCGTACGCCGACCACGCCTGCCGCACCGTCCTCACGACCTCGTCGAGCCGCGCCAGCAGCCAGCGGTCCGCCGCGGGCCGCCGGGCGGCCGGGGTGGCATCCGCTGCGGCGGGCGGCTGCCAGTCCTGGGCGTAGCGGCGGAAGAAGTCGTAGGTCGCCCGCAGCGTGTTCAGGAATCCGCCGGCCACCTCCGGGATCTGGCGCTCGTCGAACCGCTTCGGGAGCCACACCTGGCTCTGCCCGATGAGGTAGAGCCGCACCGCGTCGGCGCCGTGGGTTTCGATCAGCGCCATCGGGTTCACGACGTTGCCCTTGCTCTTGGCCATCTTGCGGCCCTGCGCGTCGAGCACCAGCTCGTTCACGATGACGTGCTTGTAGACCAGCGCATCGAACGCGGTCACGCCGATCGCGAGCAGTGCGTAAAACCAGCCGCGCGTCTGGTCCACACCCTCGCAGATGTAGTCGGCGGGGAAATGCGCCTTGAAGTCCGCCTCATGCTCGAACGGGTAGTGCCACTGTGCGTAGGGCATCGAGCCCGAGTCGAACCAGGCGTCGATGACCTCGGGCACGCGGCGCATCGTGCCCGTGCACGCGCGGCACTGCCACGTGTACGCATCGATGTACGGCTTGTGCGGGTCGAAGTCTGCGGGGAGCGCCTTGCCCCAGCGCTGCGACAGCTCGTCGTACGATCCGATCACGTCGCGATGCTCCCGGTCGGCATCGCATTCCCACACGTTCAGCGGCGTGCCCCAATAGCGGTCGCGCGACAGCGCCCAATCGACGTTGTTCTCGAGCCACTCCCCGAACCGCCCGGTGCCGATCTCGGGCGGATGCCAGTCGATCTCGCGATTCACCTCGAGCATCCGCGCTTTCACGGCCGTGGTGCGCACGAACCACGAGGTGCGCGCGTAGTAAATGAGCGGCGAGTCGCAGCGCCAGCAGAAGGGATAGCTGTGCGAGTACGGACGGGTGTCGAGCCAGCGCCCGTCGTGCTTGAGCCGCTCGATGATCAGCCGGTTCGTTTCCTTGTCGGTGACGAGTCGCCCTTCGATCTCCGGCCAACTGGTGCCCGTGAAGGTGCCGCCTTCGGTCACGGGATTCACGAACACGAGCCCGTATTGCTGGCCGGCCGCGTAGTCGTCGGCGCCGAACGCGGGGGCCATGTGCACCAGGCCGGTCCCTTCGTCGGCGGACACGAATCCGGCCGCCACCACCACGGCTCGCTGGCCGCGCCGGTCGGCCGGCAGCGGCACGACGTCGAGCGGCCGCGTGTACTTCTGGCCGACCAGGTCCCGTCCGAGGTAGCTCGCCACCCGATCTCCCTGCACGAGCGGGCGGCCGTGCACCTGCACGTCGGCGGCGCGTGCCGCGGCGACGATGTAGCGGGTGATAGCACCGCTCACGTGATCCGGATGCGCGTACTCGACGTACTCGAGATCGGGATGCACCGCGACGGCGACGTTGGCGAGCAGCGTCCAGGGCGTCGTGGTCCAGATCACCAGCTGCCGCGCCGGGTCGTCCGCCAGCGGGA
>JBOHSP010000134.1:0-5040 GCA_050733275.1 Gemmatimonadales bacterium | reverse complement strand
GCGGTGCGGGCGAAGCGCGGGTCGCTTCCCAGGAACGCGGCGGCGATGCGCTCGGCGCTGTGGCGGTTCGCCTCGGGGTGGAGGATGCCGAGCACGTCGCGCACGATGGCGAAGCTCGGCACGGGCCCGACGCCCGATTGCAGGTAGGACACGGCGCGCGCGCCGAAACCGGCATCGGACGCCGGGTAGGCGAACAGCCCCCCCACCCCACCCCCGCCGGGACCGCTCAGAGGTCGTCCCGGCGCAGCGGCAGGGTCATGCAGCGCGGGCCGCCGCCGCCGCGGACCAGCTCGCTGCCCTCGAGGGTGATCACGGCGCGCTCGTCCTTCTTCAGGACGTCGTCCCCCGTGAGGAAGTCCACCGCCGGGACGACGCGGAAGCCGGCGTTGGCCAGCTCGCGCAGCGTGACGTCGTTGCGATCGTAGCTCAGCACTACGCCGGGCCGCACGGCGAAGGTGTTGCAGGCCGAGCCCCACTGCTCGCGCTCCTGGTGGGTGCGCTGGTTGCCGCCGCAGAACACCGGCTCGAGCGGCCGATCCACCGCCTGCAGCGCCGCGAAGAGATTGGGGACCTCCTTCACCCCCTTGGAGCGCTTGCGGCGGTACAGCACCGCGAGCCGCTCGGGCCCGACGAAGTGCGGCGGGTAGACGCAGCACAGCTCGCGGTCGATCTGGGTGAAGATCATGTCGAGATGGATTGCGGTGCGCTCACCGGGCAGCACGACGATGATCACGTCGGTGACGCCGCAGTGCTCGAACGCCAGCTCGCACAAGAGGTCCAGGGCCGCGGGGCTGGAGCGCTCGCTGAAGCCCAGCAGCAGCAGGTCGGGGCGGAGGGGGTGCACGTCCCCGCCCTCGAGCGTGTAGTTGGTGCGCTTCTCCTCGGAGCCGTCGTACAGGATGCCGGCGTTCTCGAAGCGCGCGTCGTAGCGAAACAGCGCCTTGATCAGCAGCTCCTCCGTCCAGCGCACGCCGTGGCGCATCGAGCCGATGATCGAGTGCGCTCCGATCACGATCCCGACGTCGCGGGTGAAGAAGAGATTGGGCAGCGGCGGCAGCGCGTAGGCGACCTCGTTGAGGGCGCGGGCGATGGGCCCGCCCTCCTCCAGCGCGCCCTCGACCATCAGGGCGACGAGCGCCTCCGGCTCGAGCGCCGCGAGCTGGTTGGCGAGCGCGTCGGACGGCACGACCTCGAGCGCCCGCGTGACCAGAAACTCGCGCACCTCGGGCCGCGCGGCCAGCTCGGTGAGCACGTCGCGCACCTCGTACACGTCGGCGAAGCGCTCCAGCACGGCGACCAGCCGGCGGTGCTCCTGCTGCGCGATCTCGAGATCGATGATGTCGTCGTAGAGATAGTCCTCGCGCGTGCTTGGCGTGACGGCCACCAGTTCCCGACCTGGTGTATGCACCAGGACGGCGCGCAGCGCGCCGATCTCGGAGGTGACGTGGACTTTGGGCATGGGGGAAAGCTAATTGCGGATTGCGGATTGCGGATTGCGGATGAGAAATGTGAGGTCGCTTGGCTAATGAGCTGTCACATACAATCCGCAATCCGAAATCCGCAATCCCCAATCAACAGGTCCGCAATCCGCCATCAACAATCCACAATTGATCCACGCCGCCCGGTCGATGCACCAGGTGCGAACCCTCCTATATTTGTGGGGTAGGCCAGACCGTGACGAAGCCCGTCCTCCTGGTCGACGACGACGAAGCCTTCCGCGACACGCTGCGCGAGTACCTCGAGTCCATCGGGTTCCCCGTGCTCACGGCGCAGCACGGCCGAGAGGCGCTCGAGTTGCTGCGCACGATCGATCCGCCCGGCGTCATCCTCCTGGATTTCATGATGCCGGTGATGAACGGCACGCAGTTTCTCACGGCACAGCGCAACGATCCGCGGCTGCGGAAGATTCCCACCGTGATTCTCTCGGCGTGGGCCCAGGACTGGAAGGGTGACGCCCTCGGTGTCGACGCGGTGCTCGCCAAGCCGGTCGACCCGGCGCGGCTCGTCAGGCTGGTCGGCCGGTTCTGCGACCGGCGCGCGACGCCGCGATCGGCCTAGTCGGGCCGCGGGCCGCAGCGCGGCAGCCGGACGCGAAACAGCGCGCCCTGGCCCGGTTCGCTCTCCACTGCGATGGTGCCGCCGTGCGCCGCCACGATCTGCCGCGTCACGTACAGGCCCAAGCCCAGACCGCCGTAGCTGCGCGTGGACACGCCCCGCTCAAAGCGGTCGAAGATCGTGGAGAGCCGGTCTTTGGGGATCCCCACGCCGTAGTCGCGGACCGTCAGCTGCACGTGAGCGTCGTCGCCGTCGAGCGTGACCTCGATGGGCTGACCGGGCCCGAACTTCATCGCGTTCGCCAGCAGGTTGGTGAGCACCTGCTCCAGGCGGAGCGGATCGCAGGTGGTCACGAGACGGGGCGGCGCCTGCACGAGCAGATGCGAGCCCACCCGCTCCGCCGGCTCCACGAACCCGGCCGCGGTTTCGCGCACCAGATGCGCGAGGTCCAGCTCCTCCAGCTGGGTCTCGAGCTTCCCCGTGGTGATGCGAGAGACGTCGAGCAACCGGTCCACCAGCCGCGCCAGCCGCTTGCACTGCGTCATCAGTCCCGCGCAGCGGCGGCTGAGGTCGGCGTCGCCGCGCTGCCGCGCGCTGTGGTCCATGGTGTGCACGGCCAGCATCAGGGCCGACAGCGGCGTTCGCAGCTCGTGCGCCGCCACCGAGAGGAACTCGTCGCGCATCTGGATGGCGCCGCGGGCCATCGCATGCAGCCGCGCATTGTCCATCGCGCTGGCGCAGCGGCGGGCCAGCTCCATGGCGCGCCCGACGTCCTCCGGCGTATAGGACCGCTGCGACTCGGCCGTTGCGAAAGTGATCGCCCCGATGATCTCCCCCCGCACCTCGAGCGGCACGCACATCTGGGCGCGGAGCTGCAGCGCCTCGAGCTGCCGGCCATGGTCCGCATCGACGGCCAGCGCCGCGATCACCTCCGGCCCGATCTCCGGTAGCAGCTCGGGCTCGCCGCTGCGCATGACCTTGAGATAGCCGTAGGGCGCCGTGTCGGGGGGAAGGCGGCCCAGCAGCTCCCAGCCGAGCTGGTCCGCGCCGCCGACGTGCCGCACCGCCACGGTCCGCACGCCGTCCGGCTCCTGGAGATGGACCGCCGCCCAGTCGGCCAGCTCCGGGACGGCCAGCTCGACGACGGTGCGCAGCGTGTCCTGGACCTCCAGCGACGCCGCCAGCGCGGCGCCGGCGTCCGCCAGGAACTGGGTCCACCGCTGCTCGTGCTCCATCGCGGTGCGGGCGACCTGCTCGCGCAGCAGTTGCTCGTGCTGCTGCTGCGCGCGGTGCTGGTGCAGCGCCATCTCGACCACGATGTGCAGCTCCCGCTCGTCGAACGGCTTCAGCAGGTAGCCGAGCGGCTCGGTGACCCGCGCGCGCTGCAGCGTCACGTCGTCCGAGTAGGCGGTGAGATACACGACCGGAATGTTGAACTCGCGGCGGAGCCGGTCGGCGGCCTCGGTGCCGTCCATGTCGCCACGCAACTTGATGTCCATCAACACGAGGTCGGGCCGCCGGTCGGCGGCGCTGCGGATCGCGTCCGTTGCCGTCCCCACCGTGGCGGTCACCGTGTACCCGAGCTGCTCCAGGTTGGCGCGCAGGTCCATCGCGACGATGTTCTCGTCCTCGACCACGAGCACCTGGACCGGCGCGGGCGCCATCAGCAGGCCGTCCCGGGACGCGGGAAGGTGATCACGAACTCGGTACCGCCCCCGATATGCCGCTCCAGGCGTCCGCCGAGCTGCTCGGTGAGGGTGCGCACGAGCTGCAAGCCGAGCGTCTCGGCCGTGCCCGGATCGGGCGCCGCGGACATCCCGACCCCGGTATCGCGCACCCGCAGCTCGTAGCCGTCCGGCCGCTCGTGCAAGGCCACCGCGATCGTCCCACCGCGATCGCCCGGGAAGGCGTGCTTCAGACTGTTGGCCACCAGCTCGTTCACGATCAGGGCGCACGGCATGGCGACGTCGAGCCCCACGTCGCCGGCCGGCACGTCCACGTGGTAGGAGATGCGTCGCACGTCGACGCCGTGCGAGCGGAACAGGTGCCGCAACAACGTCTCCAGATACTCCCCGAAATTCACGCGCGACAGGTCGGGCGAGCGGTACAGCAGCTCATGCACCAGCGCCATCGAATGGATGCGGTCCTGGCTCTCGCGCAGCACGAGGCGGGCATCGCCGTCGGCCACGCGGTCGAGCTGCAGCCGCAGCAGGCTGGAGGTGATCTGCAGGTTGTTCTTCACACGGTGGTGGATCTCCTTGAGCAGCAGCTCCTTCTCCCGCAGGGCCGCCCGGACCCCCTCTTCGGCGCGCTTGGCCTCGGTGATATCGAAGGCGACGCCCTGGAGCATGACCGGCATGCCGCGCGCGTCGCTGATCAACCGGGCTTCGCCGTGGACCCAGACGATGCGGCCGTCGCGGGCGAGGAAGCGACACTCCGCCCGGAACTGCCCGCCCGCCGCGCAGCCGCGCGCAAACTCGTGGTCGAGCTTGCGGCGGTCGTCGGGGTGCAACCGTTCATACCACAGGACCGGGCTGCGGAGCCATTCCGCCTGGGTGTACCCGAGCAGCGACTCGATTTGCGGCCCCACATAGAGATCGCACAGTCCCCCGTCCAGCGCCGCCGTGAACACCACCGCCGGGATCTGCTCGAGGAGGTTGCGGTAGCGCAGCTCCGGCGTTCCGGCGTCGCGTGGTACAGCCGCATTCCGGTCCGGCGCCGCGCGCGTCCGCGCGACCGCGTCGGCCAGCGCGCGCAGGGTCTCGCGCGCCACGTCGACGGGCGGGTCGCCGCGGTCCCCGTCAGGCGGCGACACGGGCGCCCTCGATCCACCTATGCCATGCCGCGATTGCGACGATGTCCTGGGTAATGCCGAGCTCATGCATCGGCGTCACCGAGCAGCGTGGCGACGAGATCGGCCGCGGGCGCGACGGCGGCAGCCACCGCGGGGCTCAACCCCACCTGCACGTACCCGTTCGGCGGGGC
>JBOHSP010000133.1:0-2048 GCA_050733275.1 Gemmatimonadales bacterium | reverse complement strand
CATCGCCGCCGAGCGCGAGCGGGTGCTGGGCGAGCGCGCGGCCGCGGCCGCCGCCGTGAACGGCACGCTGCTCACCCGCTACGAGCGCATCCGGCGCGGCAAGACGCCCCAGGCCCTGGTGTCGCTGCACGGCGACTCCTGCGGCAACTGCTTCACGGCCGTCCCGACGCAGCGCCGCGCGCTGATCCAGCGCGGCGCTACGATCGAAACCTGCGAGGCCTGCGGCGTCCTGCTCTATGCCCGCAACTAGGTGGAGCCTCGCCGCGCCCGCCGATCCGGCGGTCGCGGGCGCGCTCGCCCACGAGCTCCGCATCCCCGAGGCCCTCGCCGCCCTGCTGGTGCAGCGCGGGCTCGATTCCCCCGCCCTCGCCAAGGCGTTTCTCCGGCCCGACCTCGAGCGGCTGTCCGACCCGCTGTGCTGGGCCGACATGGGGACGGCCGTCGCGATCCTGGTGCGCGCCGTCCGCGAGCGCCGGCCGATTCTCGTGCACGGCGACTACGACGTGGACGGGCAGTGCGCCGCCGCGATGCTGACGCGCATCCTGCGCAGCGCCGGCGGCGTGGCGCACGCCTTCGTCCCGCACCGGCTGCGCGACGGCTACGACTTCGGCGCCGCAGGTCTCGCAGAGGCACAACGGATCAACGCAGCGGTGATCGTTACGTGCGATTGTGGGATCACCGCCATCGAAGCCGTCGAGGCGGCGCGCGCCGCCGGTCGAGAGGTCATCGTCACCGATCATCACCTCCCCGGCGCTGCGCTGCCGGCCGCCAGCGCCGTGCTCGACCCGCAGCGCCCCGACTGCCCCTCCGAGGACAAGCACCTCTGCGGCACCGGCGTCGCCTTCAAGCTGGCGCAGGCCCTCGTCCCGGCGCTCGGCCTCTCGCCCAACCTGCCGCTGCATTTCCTCGACTTCGTCGCGCTGGCGACGATCGCCGACGTGGTGCCGCTGGTCGGCGAGAACCGCATCCTCGTCCGCCACGGGCTCAAGATGCTGCGCGACTCCCGCTGGATCGGGCTGCGCGCCCTGGTCGAGACGGCGGGGCTGCTGGGGCGGCCGGTGCGCGCGGGGCACGTGGGCTACATCCTCGCGCCGCGGCTCAACGCCGCGGGCCGCATCGGCGACGCCAACGACGGGCTGCGGCTGCTGCTCACCGAGGACCCCGCCGAAGCGGCGGCGCTGGCGCGCGAGCTCGACACGATCAACGCGCGGCGGCAGGAGATGGATCAGCAGATCCTCGACCAGGCGATCGAGCTCGCCGACCGGGCGCTCGCCGACTGTCCGGACGACTGCGCGCTCGTGCTCGACCGCGCGGGCTGGCACCCCGGCGTGATTGGCATCGTCGCGTCGCGCCTCGTCGAGCGCTACGGCCGGCCGACGTTTCTCATCGCCTGGGACGAAGCCGACGGGGCGACGGGACGCGGGTCGGGCCGCAGCATCGCCGGCTTCGACCTGCACGGCGCGCTGCACCGCGTGGGCGGCCATCTCGAGAAGTACGGGGGGCACACGATGGCCGCCGGCCTCACGGTGCGGCGCGACCGCTACGAGGCGTTCCGCGTGGCGTTCCTCGCCGTGGCGGGCGAGCTGCTGGGCCCGGACGACCTCGCGCCCAGCCAGCGCGTGGACCTCGAGCTGCCGCTCAACGCCGTGAGCGAAGAGCTGGAGCGCCTGATGCGCTATCTCGAGCCCTGCGGAGCCGGCAACCCCGCCCCGGTGTTCGGCGTGCGCGGCGCCCGCGTGGTGCACGCGAAGCGCGTCGGCACCAATCACCTGCGCTTCACGCTGGACGACGGGTCCGCCGTGCTGCCGGCGATCGGCTTCCGCTGGGCCGACGTCGTGCCCGACGCCTGGCTCGCGCAGAAGCTGGACGTGGCGTTCCGGCTGGAGCGGGATGAATGGCAGGGCCGGGTGACACTGCAAGCGCGGGTGGCTTCCCTCGCTCCTAGCGAGTGAATCAATTGCGGATTGACCAATTGCGGATTTCGGATTGCGGATTGCGGATTTGCAATGGGAGGTGGGCGCGTGGGAACGACGCTTGCAGTTACAATC
>JBOHSP010000132.1:0-2793 GCA_050733275.1 Gemmatimonadales bacterium | reverse complement strand
GCCCCGGCGTGCGACCGACCCCGGTTCGGCGAGCTACCCGCGCGGCGCCGAGCGCCGGCCCGCGCGGGTCGAGTTCGCC
Source organism: Gemmatimonadales bacterium (assembly GCA_050733275.1). Taxonomy (GTDB): domain Bacteria; phylum Gemmatimonadota; class Gemmatimonadetes; order Gemmatimonadales; family GWC2-71-9; genus 20CM-2-65-7. Next base: position 2,714 of record JBOHSP010000132.1, on the reverse strand, counting down.
ACCGGCGAGATCGGCGCCCTGCTGTTCGTCGCCGACTCGGGTCCCGGCGTGCCGCTGGCGGACCGCGAGAAAATCTTCGAGCCGTTCTTCACCACCAAGGGTCGCGGCACCGGCCTCGGATTGGCCATCGTCGCCCGCGCCGTCCACGAGATGGGCGGTGTGGTCTGGGTGGACGGCGCCCGCGAGGGCGGCGCGGCCTTCAAGCTGTTCTTCCCTGCCGCTCGCGCTCCCAGAGGTGAGGCTCCATGAAGCGCGTCCTCATCGTGGACGACGAACCCGGCCTGCGGCAGTCGCTCGGCCTGCTCCTGTCCGATGCGGGCTACGCCGTCACCGCCGAGGGCGACGGGCGCCGCGCGCTGCAGCGCGCGCTCGCCGAATCCTTCGATCTCGTGCTGTGCGACGTGCGCATGCCCGAAATGGATGGGCTGACGTTCCTGCGCACGTTTCGCGAGCAGGGCGGCGACGCCCTCGTGATCGTGATGAGCGCCTACGGCGGGGAAGACGCGGCGCTCGCGGCGATGAAGGAGGGTGCGTACGACTACCTCCCCAAGCCGTTCCGCCCCGACGAAGTCGTCCTGACACTGCGCAAGGCGGAGGAGCGCGAGCTGCTGCGGCGCGAGGTCGTGGGGCTGCGGGCGCAGCTCGCCACCGGTCCCACCGAGCGGGGCATCGTGGCGCAGAGCCGGGCGATGCGCGCCGCGCTCGACCTGGTCGCCCGCGTGGCGGAGCACAACACGACCATCCTGATCACCGGCGAGAGCGGCACAGGCAAGGAGGTGATCGCGCGCGCGATCCATCGCGCCAGCACGCGCGGCCGGGACGGCGGTCCGTTCGTGGGGATCAACTGCGCCGCGATCCCTGAATCGCTGCTCGAGTCCGAGCTGTTCGGGCACGTGCGCGGCGCGTTCACCGGCGCGTCGGTGGACAAGGCCGGCCTGTTCGAGCAGGCGAGCGGCGGCACGCTGCTGCTCGACGAGATCGGTGAGTTGCCGGGCCCGCTGCAAGCCAAGCTGCTGCGCGTGCTCCAGGAGAGCGAGATCCGGCGGGTGGGGGATCAGAAGGTCCGTCCGGTGGACGTCCGCGTACTGGCCGCGACCGCGCGCGACCTCCTCACCGAGGTGGCGGCCGGCCGGTTCCGGGAGGACCTGTTCTACCGGCTCAACGTGGTCGCGATCGCGCTGCCCGCGCTGCGCGACCGGCCCGAGGACATCGCGCCGCTCGCCCAGCACTTCGTGGCGCGGCTGGCGCAGCGCTTCGCGCGCCGGCTGGCCTTGAGCGATGCCGCCGTGGCGTGGCTGGAGACGCAGGCGTGGCGCGGCAACGTCCGCGAGCTCGAGAACGCGATCGAGCGGGCCGTCGTGCTCTCGAACAAGGAGACTCTGGAGCCGGCCGATCTGCAGAGCGACCTGCTCGCAGGATCGAGCTTCTCTGGGAGGGAGCAGGAAGCGGGGAGCGGTACGTTGCGGGAAGCGGTGGAGGACGTGGAGCGCAGGAGCATTGCCGAGGCCCTACGGGGCGCCGGCGGCAACCGCCGGGAAGCCGCGAAACGGCTGGGCGTGAGCTTGCGCACCCTGTTCTACAAGATGAGCCGCTATGGGCTGGACTGATGCAGATTCTTGCAACCGGCGCGGCGTTTTGCAGTAGGGTTCGGCCGACTGATATTTGCTATGTCTTGCCATTTCAACATATTAGCTGCTGGTACGGAACCTGACATAGAGGGTCGCAGAACCGGGGGAAATGTGAGCATGAACACAAGTGGGTTCACGACCATCGAGATCGTCCTCGTGGTGATTCTGATCGGGATCATCGCGGCGATCGGCATTCCCCGGATCCGCGATTCCGTGGAAAAGCAGGACCGGCGGGCGATGCGCGGCGCCCTCGTCGGCTACGTGGCGATGGCCCGCAGCGCGGCGGTGTCGCGCGGCTGTCGCGCCTCGGTGCACTTCATCTCGGGCGGCAACAGCCGCGTGTGGGTGACGGCGTGCCGCACGGGGGCGGGCGTGCCGCGCACGGCGCGGGATACGCTCGCCGGCCCCGAATGGACGGAGCAGCATTGGGGGCACCGCCTGCAGTCCGGCCGCGATTCGATCGACTTCGATTTCCGGGGGCTGCGCCAGCCGATGACCAAGACGGTGATCCTGATCCGTACCAAGGGCGACGTCACGCGCGATTCGGTCGTCGTCAACCCCGTCGGCACGGTGGTATACCCATGACCCGCGCCCAGAACGGTTTCACGATCATCGAGGTGATGGTGGCGGTGCTGGTCCTGACTGTCGGTCTGCTCACGCTGGTCACGACCTCGGCGCTCGTCACCAGGATGATCTCCCGGGGACAGCGTTCGTCGGTGGCGGCGGCGTGGACCGCCCGCCAGATGGAACAGCAGCGGTTCCGGGCGTGCACGGCGCGCTTTGACGGCGCCTCGAGCCTGTTCCGCGGCTCGACGCGTCTCGTCCACACGACCTGGAGCTGGACCACGGCGGCCACCAACACCCACCGGGTGCGGTTCATCACGACGTATACCGTGGGCGCGGGGCAGATCCGCTCCGACACCAGCGAAACGACGGTCTCATGCGTGCTGTGACGTCCCGCGGGTTCACGCTGATCGAGCTGATGCTGGCGTTGCTGCTGATGGGCATCGTCACCGCCGGCGTCTATCGCGTGCTGGTCAATAATCAGCGGACCTACCACGCGCAGACGCAGCGGATCCGCCTGCA
>JBOHSP010000131.1:0-21484 GCA_050733275.1 Gemmatimonadales bacterium | reverse complement strand
ACCATGGGGAACGACGCGGAGTACCGGGAGGTGCTGCGCCGGCTGGGCCAGGGAGAACTGAGGCCGATTGTGGACCGGAGCTATCCGTTCGAGGAAGCCCGCGCGGGGCTGGCGCGGCTGGAGATGGGCGAGCAGTTGGGGAAGGTTGCGATTGCGGTCGGATAGACGGATGGGCGGATCGGCGGATCGCGAAAGCCTGTCTCCGTAAGTGGCGGGGCAGCCGCGAGTTAGGGCGCCGAATCGCGTTGCTTTTCCCTCCCTAAGTGATTATCTTGCCGTAACTTAGATGCATTTCCGTTCATCCATCACGCCATCCGCCAATCCGCCGATCCGCCCAAAATGACCGCACCCAACCAGCGCGATCGCATCCTCCCGCGGCTCATCGAAGATGAGATGAAAGAGTCGTTCATCGACTACTCGATGAGCGTCATCGTGCAGCGCGCCCTTCCCGATGTGCGGGACGGGCTCAAGCCGGTGCACCGGCGGATTCTGTACGCGATGCACGAGCTGGGCCTGGTGCCGGGGCGGCCGTACAAGAAGAGCGCGACCGTGGTGGGCGACGTCCTGGGCAAGTACCACCCGCACGGCGACATGGCGGTCTACGACGCGCTGGTGCGGATGGTGCAGGACTTCTCGCTGCGCTACCCGCTGATCGACGGCCAGGGGAATTTCGGATCGGTGGACGGCGATTCGGCGGCGGCCTACCGCTACACCGAGGCCCGGCTCACGCGCGTCGCGATGACGATGCTGGAGGACATCGACAAGAACACCGTCGACTTCGTCCCCAACTTCGACGACCGCCTCCGGGAGCCGACCGTCCTTCCCGGCCGGCTGCCCAACCTGATCGTCAACGGATCGGCGGGCATCGCCGTCGGCATGACGACGAACATCCCGCCGCACAATCTCGGCGAAGTCGTGCAGGCGATCGTGCACGTCGTCGATCATTCCAACGCGACCCTCAAAGAGGTGCGGAAGTTCGTCAAGGGACCCGACTTCCCGACGGGCGGGATCATCTACGGCCGCGACGGGATCAACGAGTGCTACGAGAAGGGCCGCGGGCGCATCGTGATCCGCGCGCGCGCGGTGGTGGAAGAGAAGGAATCCACCGGCAAGCAGCAGATCGTCGTCGCCGAGTTCCCCTACCAGGTGAGCCCCGAGCGCGTGCACGAGCAGATCCGCGACCTGGTGCTCGCGAAGAAGCTCGAGGGCATCACCGACGTACGCAACGAGTCGGACAGGGAGGGCATCCGGCTCGTGATCGAGCTGAAGCGCGACGCCATCCCCATGGTCGTGCTGAACCAGCTCTACAAGCACACCCAAATGCAGCAGACCTTCGGCGCCATCATGCTGGCGCTGGTGGACGGCGTACCGCGGGAGATGAACCTGCTCGAGATGTTGCGGCACTTCATCGATCACCGTCACACGGTCATCACGCGGCGCACCCAGTTCGAGCTGCAGCGCGCGCAGGACCGGGAGCACATCCTCGAAGGGTTGCAGATCGCCGTCGATCACATCGACGAGGTCATCCGCATCATCAAGAAGTCGAAGGACACGCCCACCGCGGACGCCGCGTTACGGAAGCGGTTCAAGCTGTCCGAGAAGCAATCCGCCGAAATCCTCAACATGCGCCTGGCCCGCCTCACGGCGCTCGAGATCACCAAGCTCGAAGAGGAGCTGAAGGACATCCGCAAGTTCATCAAGGAGTGCAAGGAAATCCTCGCGTCCAAGCCGCGGCGCATGAAGATCCTCAAGGAGGAGCTGACCGAGCTGGCGCACGGCTTCGGGGACGAACGGCGCACCGAGATCGTCGCCGATCAGGGGGAGTTCTCCATCGAGGACCTGATCGCCGAAGAGGACATGGTCATCACCGTGTCCCACGCGGGCTACATCAAGCGGCTGCCGGTGTCGGCCTACCGCCGCCAGCGGCGCGGCGGGAGGGGCGTGATCTCCGCCCATACCAAGGAAGACGACTGGGTCGAGCACCTGTTCATCGCCTCGACCCACGACTACGTGATGTTCTTCACGCAGCAGGGGCAGTGTTACTGGCTCAAGGTGCACGAGATCCCGCAGGCGGCGCGCGCGTCGCGCGGCAAGCCGCTGCTATCCTGCATCGCGCTAAAACAGGACGAGCGCGTGGCCGCGCTCGTCCCCGTGCGAGAGTTCAGCGAGGATCAGTTCCTGTTCTTCGCGACAAAATCGGGCGTCGTGAAGAAGACCGTGCTCTCGGAGTTCGGCAACCCGCGCTCGGTGGGCATCCGCGCCATCAACATCGAGAAAGGCGACGAGCTGATCGACGTCCAGGTCACCGACGGCAAGAACGACATCGTGCTCGCCACGTGGCACGGGATGAGCATCCGGTTCCACGAGAAGGATGTGCGCGAGATGGGCCGGACGGCGACGGGCGTGAAGGGCATCGAGCTCGACAAGAAGGACCACGTGATCGACATGGTCGTGGTGCGGCGCGCCTCCACGCTCCTCGCCGTCACGGAGAAGGGCATGGGCAAGCGCTCCGAGCTGGACGAGTACCGCGTCCAGCACCGCGGCGGCCGCGGCATCATCACTCTGAAGCGCGGCGACAAGACGGGCGACATCGTCGCGCTGAAGGAGGTACTGCCCGACGACGAGCTGATGATGATCACCAAAAAGGGCATCCTGATCCGGGTGCCGGTCGAAGGCATCCGCATCTCGGGTCGCAACACGCAGGGCGTCCGCGTGATGAACCTCACCCCCGGCGATCTCGTCGTGGACGTGGCGCGCGTCGTGAAGGAAGACGACGAGGAGGACGAAGAACCCGAGGGCGACGGCGGCAAGCCGCCCAGGCCGAAGGCCAAGCCCAAGCGCAAATAGGTGGTGACCCCCGCCGACGTCCGGGACGCCGCAGCCGCGCTGCGGGAGAGCGGCATCGCCCGCCGCACGCCGCTGCGCTACGTGGAGGGGCTCGGCGCCCATCTCAAGCTCGAGAACGAGCAGCCGATGGGCGCGTTCAAGATCCGCGGCGCGTTCAACGCGATCCGCAAGCTGCCCGCCCCCGCGCGCGCGCGGGGGGTCATCACCTACTCCTCCGGCAACCACGGACAGGCGGTGGCCTATGCGGCCCGGCACTTCGGCGTGCGGGCGGTGATCGTGATGCCCGAGACGGCGCCGGCCATCAAGGTCGAGGGCGTGCGCCGCTGGGGCGGCGAAGTCGCGTTCGCCGGCCGCACATCGGACGATCGCCAGCGCCGGGCCGAAGCGCTGGCCGCCGCGGACGGGCTCGCCATCGTGCCGCCGTTCGACCATCCCGACATCGTGGCCGGCCAGGCGACCGTGGCGCTGGAAATCGTCGAGCAGCTGCCGGCCGTCGATCTCGTGGTTGCGCCGGTGGGTGGCGGGGGCCTGATCTCCGGCGTGGTCGCGGGCCTCGCCGCCGCGCGGAGCGGCGCCGGCGTGTGGGGGGTCGAACCCCGGGGCGCCCCCAAGCTGCAGCGCTCGCTTGCGGAGGGCGCGCCCGTGCGGCTCGCGCGCACCGAGAGCATCGCCGACGGCCTGATCACGCTCACCGTGGGGCGCGTGCCCTTCGCCGAGCTCGCGCGGGCGGGCGACCGCCTGCGCGGCGTCGTGCTGGTGGACGATGACAGCATCCGCGACGCCATGCAATTCCTGTGGCGCACCTGCCGGCTCGCCGTCGAGCCGTCGGGCGCCGCCACGACAGCCGCGCTGCGCAGCGGAGCGTTGCCGCGCTCGCCCGGCGCGGCGGGGCAGGCTATCGTCCTGATCGTGAGCGGAGGCAACGTGGACCGCGCTGGGCTCGCGGACTGATCATGGCGCAGAACATGCGCGTCCTCGTCGCCGACGACGATCAGTCGCTGGTCCGGACGCTGACCTGGATCCTGAAGGAGCACGGCTACGAGGTCGCCGTCTGTCCCGGCGGCGACGGGCTGTTCGCCCGGCTCGAGGAGGTCAAGCCCGCGCTCCTGCTGCTCGACATCATGATGCCCAAGGTGGACGGGCTCACGCTGCTCGAGCGGCTCAAGCAGGACGATCGCTGGCGCGACCTCCCCGTGCTGATGGTCTCGTCCATGCCCCCCGAGGAAGCGACAGTGCGGGCCCTCGGCCTCGGCGCCTCCGACTTCATCGCCAAGCCGTTCCGGGTGCGCGAGCTGCTGGCGCGGGTGGAGGCGCACATCCGCGTGGGCCGGGCGCTGGCGCAGGCGCGCGAAGAAGCGAAGAGCCGCGCGGCGATGGTGGACATCCTCCACGAAGTCACCGACTCGCTCAAGCCCGACGAGATCTATCACATCCTCGCGCGCCGCGTGGCGCGCGCGCTCAACATCTCCAAGTGCTCCATGGTGCTCGCCAAGCCCGGCGATCAGCAGGGCATCGTGGTCGCCGCGTACGAGAATCCGATGCTGCGCAACCTGCAGATCGAGCTCGCCAAGTATCCCGAGATCCGCAAGGCGGTGAGCACCGGCCGGCTGGTGCTGGTGCAGGACGTCGCGACGGACCCGCTGTACGCCGAGGAGCGGAAGCGGTGGGAGGGCGAGGACATCAACGTCCCCACGCGCTCGGCGATCGCCCTGCCGTTCGTCACCAAGGGCGAGCAGCGCGGCGTGTTCTTCCTGCGGACCACGGGCGACGATCCGCCGCTCACCGCCGCCGACGCCCAGTTCGCCGAGACCGTCATTAAGACCGCCGTCTCCGCGATCGAGAAGGCCTACGATTTCGAGAGCGCCGTCTCGGACAAGCAGCGGCTCGAGAAGCTCGCCCAGACCGATGCCCTCACCGGGCTCACCAACCGCCGCGGGCTCGCGGAGGCGCTCGAGCAGGAGCTCGACCGGGCGCGGCGCTACAGTCTCGCCCTCACCATCCTGCTCGCCGACATCGACCGCTTCAAGCAGGTGAACGACACGCGCGGCCACATCGTGGGAGATTCCGTGCTGCGGCAGGTGGGCGAGCTGCTGCGCCGCGAAGCACGCTCGGTGGACATCGTGGCGCGCTACGGCGGCGAAGAGTTCGTCGTGGTGATGCCCGAAACGGCACCGCCCGGCGCAGCGATCTTCGCGGAACGGCTCCGCATGCGCGTGGCCAAGCGCGACTTTGCCGATCCGGGCGAAGACCCGCTCCGCGTCACCGTGAGCATCGGTCTCGCCACCTTCCCGGACGACCGCGTGCACAGCGCCGACAACTTCGTCTCCCTCGCGGATCAGGCCCTCTACCGCGCCAAGAACGAAGGCCGCAACTTGGTGCGGCAATGAGCGAACGGCGTTGTCCCAAGTGCGGCTCGGTGTACGCCGACTCGGCGCGCTTCTGTCCCACAGACGGCAGCATGCTGGTGGAAGTGCAGTCCAGGCCCGGCGCCGCCGGCGAGTCCGGCGGCACCGGCGTGCGCCCGCCGCAGAGCTCGGGGAAACGCGGCGGCCTCGATCGCGCCTCCACGCTGTCCAATCAGATCCTCGACGCGCGCTACGAGGTGCTGCAGAAGCTGGGCGAGGGCGGGATGTCGTACGTCTACCTCGCCCGGGAGGTCGCCTCGGGCGACACCGTTGCCATCAAGGTGCTGTCGCCGCGCCTCGCCGCGGACAAGAGCTCGGTCGAGCGGCTGCGCCGGGAGGCCGGCCTGGCGATGCGGCTCGACCACCCCAACGTCTGCCGCATCCTGCGGCTGGGCGAGTCGGAAGACGGGCTGATCTACCTGGTGATGCCGTTCCTCAAGGGGGAGCTGCTGTCGGACCGCGAGGTGCGCGGCGGACCGATGGACATGGTCGTCGGGATCGGGCTGCTGCGCCAGGTGTGCGCGGGGCTGCACCACGCGCACGAGCTGCAGATCATCCACCGCGACCTCAAGCCCGAGAACATCATGCTCGTCTCCGAAGACGACGGCCGCGAGCGGGGCGTGGTGATGGATTTCGGGCTGGCCAAGGAGCGCCGCGCCGATCCGGCCATCGCGAAGCTGACGGCGACGGGCATCATCCTGGGGACGCCGGAGTTCATGAGCCCCGAACAGATCCGCGGCAAGGCGCTGGACGCGCGCAGCGACATCTACGCGCTGGGGATCGTGGCCTTCGAGATGTTCACCGGAAAGCTGCCGTTCCAGGGACGCAATGCGCAGGAAATGATGATCGCGCGGTTGCGCAGCCAGCCGATTCCGATCCGCCAGTTGCGGCCCGACGTGCCGCCCCACGTCGAGAAGGCGCTCACCCGGGCGCTGCAGACCAACGCCGATGCCCGCTTTCATACGGCGCTGGAGTTCGCCGACGCCCTGATCGATACCAGCGCCGCGGGCGGGCGCGGGGCGGGCGGCGGCCTGTTCGGCAAGCTCAAGGAGAAGTTCTCATGATCGCGTTCGCGTTGCTCGCGGCCGCCCTCGTCCAACAGCCGGCCGCGCCGGCGCCCGGCGCCGCGCCGGTGATCGTGCGCGCGGGCACCCTCATCGATGGCACGGGTGCGGCCCCGGTCGCGAACGCGGTGATCGTGATCGAGAACGGCCGCATCACGGCCGTGGGTCCCGCGGCGAACGTGCGGGTGCCCACCGGTGCCGCCGCAGTCGATCTCTCCGGCTGGACGGTGCTGCCGGGGTTCATCGACGCGCACGTCCACCTCACCGGCCATGTCATCGGCGACGGCGACTGGCAGCATGAGGACCTGGTGGAAAGCGCCGCGCAGCTCGCGCTGCTCGGCGCGGCGCACGCGCAACAGACCCTGGAAGCGGGCTTCACCACCGTGCGCAACGTGGGCGCCGGCGATTTCACCGATCTCGCGCTGCGCAACGCGATCGACCGCGGCTGGCTGCCCGGCCCCCGCATGCTCGGGGCCGGCAACTCCTTCGGCATCAACGGCGGACACTGCGACGGCTCGGCGGGCTATGCGCCCGACGCGCCGATCAGCCGCGGCACCATCGAGTCCGGCGCGGCGGACGGCGTGGAGGAGGTCCGGGAGGCCGTGCGCTACAACGTCAAGCACGGCGCCGACGTGATCAAGATCTGCGCCACGGGCGGCGTGCTGTCGCCGACCGATTCGGTCGGCGTGCAGCAGTATACCGAGGAAGAGATGCGGGCCGTGGTCGAGGCCGCGCATATGCTGGAGCGGCGCGTCGCGGCGCACGCGCACGGCCTCGCCGGGATCAAGGCGGCCGTGCGCGCGGGCGTCACCTCGATCGAACACGGCTCGATTCTCGACGACGCAGCCGTGCGCCTGATGCGGGAACGCGGCACGTACCTCGTGCCGACGCTGATGGCGGGAGCAGCGGTGGAGCGGCTGGCGCGCCAGCACCAGCTGCCGCCCGCGATCGCCGCCAAGGCGCTGGCGATTGCCCCGCGCATGCGTGAGTCGTTCCGTCGCGCGCTGCAGGCCGGCGTGAAGATCGCGCTCGGCACGGACGCCGGCGTGTTCCCGCACGGCACCAACGGCCACGAGTTCACGCTGATGGTGCAGTTCGGCATGAGCCCGATGCAGGCCATCGTCGCGGGCACCGCCACCGCGGCCGCGCTGCTCGGCCTCGAGCAGGACGTGGGCACGATCGCGCCCGGACGGCGGGCCGATCTTGTGGCGGTGCGCGGCAATCCGCTCCAGAACATCAGTGTGCTCGAGCAGGTCGGCTTCGTGATGAAGGATGGCGTCGTGTTCAAGCGGGACGGGCAGGTCCTTGGCCGGAGCGCCGCCGGCATTCCGTGAAGCGGTTTCCGGCCTTCGACCCGCCCGAGTACCTCGACTGGCAGCCGGACCCCGCGCTCGTGCGCGCGTTCCACGAGACGCTCGACCGTGATCCCGAGCGGGCCGGCATCGTCCGGTCGCTCACCGCCGACGCCACGCTCGAGTTGTACCGCGGGCTGCTGCGCGCCCGGCTGCACGACATTCAGCTCAAGCGCTGGGTGCGCACCGGCGTGATCTCCAAAGCGTGGCTCGGCACGGGCGAGGAAGCCACCACCGTCGGGCCGGTGCAGGCGCTCGAACGGGGGCCGGCGGGCGATGTCGTGGCGCCGATGATCCGCAACGCCGCGGCGTGCAGCGAGATGGGCATGTCCCTCGCCGACATGCTGCGCGCCTATCTCGCGACGGCCGACTCCCCCAACCGGGGACGCGACCTGCACGTCGGCTCGTTCCCGCACGGCGTGCTGCAGCCGGTTTCGCACGTGGGCGACATGGTGCCCGTGATCGCGGGGATCGCGCTCACGTTCAAGCTGCGGGGGGAGCCGCGCGTGGCGCTCACCTGGATCGGCGACGGCTCCACCAAGACCGCCGCCGCCCATGAGGGCACCAACCTCGCCGCCGTCCAGCGGGTCCCGGCCATCTTCATCGTGCAAAACAACCAAGTGGCGCTCGGCACGCGATTGGCGCAACATCATGTTCCGGAGAGCTTCGCGGACTGGGCGGCCGGGTACGGCATCCGGGGAGCCGCGTTCGATGGAAACAACGTGCTCGATGCGTACGCGGCCACGCGCCTTGCCGCCACGCGCTGCCGTGCGGGCGACGGCCCCGTGGTGCTGGTCGCCGAGACGTTCCGCATGGGCGGCCATGCGACCCACGACGAGCGCGAGGCGCGCGAGACGTTCGCCGCCGAGCTGTTCGCCCGCTGGGGGAAGCGCGATCCCATCGGCCTGTACGAGGAGTACCTCAAGGAGACGGGTGTGAGCGCGGCGACGCTCGCGGACGTGGAGGGCGAAGTGATGGCGACCGTCGAGCGGGCGGCGGCGGAGGCGCTGGCGAGCCGCGAGCGCATGCCGGATGGGGAAACGGCGCTGCGCGGGGTATACGCGAACGGAGGATGATATGAAGAAGATGGTAGCGATCGGGGGGCTGACGGCGGCGGCACTGAGCATCGTGTTTGCGCCGTCCTCCGCCGTCTTCCGCCGTCCTGCGCCGTTCGATATCCACGCCGAGTACGTCACATACCTGTCCGGCCGCGATACGATCACGGCGTACCTCGCCTATCCCGAGCGCCGCGATGCGGCGCCGGGGGTGATCGTGATTCACGAGATCTTCGGCCTTTCCGACTTCATCCGGCAGACGACGGAGCAGCTCGCGCGCGACGGATTCGTGGCCATCGCGCCCGACCTGCTGTCGCGCCGCGGCGGAACGCCGGCGGCGGGGGACTCCGCGCGCCGCCTGATCCGCTCGCTGCCGGCGCACGCGGTCACGGCGGACCTCGATGCGACGCGGGCGTACCTCGGCACGCTGCGCGCCGTGCGCGGCGACGCGATCGGCGCGATCGGCTTCTGTTGGGGGGGCAGCCAGAGCTTCCGCTACGCGACCAGCACGCCGCAGCTGCGCGCCTACGTCGTGTGCTATGGGTCCAGTCCGGAGGCACAGGATCTCGCGCGCATTCGCGCGCCGGGATTGGGGGTCTACGCGGAGAACGACGCGCGCGTCAACGCGGGCCTGCCGGACGCCGTCGCGGCCCTGCGCGCGGCAGGGAAGGACTACCAGTACACCGTGTACCCCGGCGTCGGTCATGGATTCCTGCGGACCCGCGAGCAACCGGCAGTCGCGGATAGCGCCTGGCAAGCGGTGATTCGCTTTTTCCGCGCGCAGCTGGACGAGCCGAGCGCGGGCGCGGGTCGCGGTGGAGAGGAACGGTAACGTGATGCGAGCGAAAACCGCAGTCGCGATCGGCGTGCTGCTCGGCGGCGTCGGATGTCTCACCATCTCGGGGCCGTCCGGGTACGGAGTGCAATACCGGATCGGCGTCTTTGCCTGCGATACCATGGGGTGTGAGGTCCCCGACACGGTCATCGTCTCGGCGGCGGCGCCGGGCGACACGGTGTGGGTGCTGCATGAAATCCTGCTGGTTCGGGCGCCCGACAGCACGTTCGCGGCGAGATTGCGGCCGCTGTGCGCGGAAAACGTGACGGTGGTGCTCGGATCGAACACCGTACAATCCCTTCCCGACGTCGCCGACTGCCCCGATTCAACCGTGATGGAGGATCTTGTGTTGGGTGTTCCCGTGGAGCGCTATAACCGCTGGGTCCTGGATACCACCCTGACACCCGCTATGACGTACGCGCTGATCGGCAGGATTCTGGTGCAGCCGCGGCTCGAGCCCGTGATTGGGTTCCAGGTGCAGTAGCATCGGCAGCGGCTCCCCCACCGCCTCCGCGTTGCGGGCGGCCGGGAAGGACTAGGCCGATAGCGCCTGCCGGGCCGTGGTAGCATTCTTCCGGGAGCAACTCCACGCCGGCCGCGGCGCCGGCGAAGGACGGTGAGATGCGTGCGCAAACGCTGGTCTACGGCATCGGCGCGAGCCTCGTCGCCGGAATCGGCTGTCTCGGCACGGCCGAGCCAACCGGATTCGTGTTCCAGTATCGGATCGGCGTGTACGCCTGCGACCCGCTGGGGTGCGAGACGCCGGACACCATTCCCGTGACGGCCGCACCCCCGAACGATACGGTGTGGGTCCGTCACGACATGGTGCTGATCCAGGCGCACGTAAGCACGGTCACCGCCACAATCCGGCCAATCTGCGCCGAAAACGTCGTGGTGCGGTCGGCGTCCGCCACGGTGCAATCGCTTCCGACACCTGCGGCCTGCCCTGACTCCATGGCATCCGAAGCTTTCATCCTCGGCGATACCCTCACGCGATTCACGCAGTGGGTGCTCGATCCTGCGCTCACGTCTGCGACGACGTACGCCGTCGTCGGCCGGATCATGGTGAGTCCCCGACTCGAGCCGACGTTCGCCTTCCAAGTCCAGTAGCGGCGGGCGCGGCCGAGCCGCTAGCTTTCCCGCCGCTGCACCAAGTCCATCGTCATGCCGGAGGCTGTCGCGGATGCGCATGCTGGTATTGGGCGCCGGCCTGCAGGGCTCCGCCTGCGCCTACGATCTATTGCAGCGGCCGAAAGTCGCGCGCGTGACGCTTGCCGATCTGCATCCGCGGCATCTGCCGCGCTTTCTGGGGCGCCGGTCGGGCAAGCGGCTGGCGCCCACGCGACTCGACGCGCGCGATACGCCGCGGCTGCGCGCGTTGATGCGCCGGCATGATGCCGTGCTGAACGCGCTGCCATACTACTTCAATTATCCGGTGGCGCGGGCCGCCGTCGCCGCAGGCATCCACTGCGCCGACCTGGGCGGCAACACCGGCATCGTCCAGAAGCAGCGGACCCTGGACGCCGGGGCGCGCAAGCGGCAGGTCTCCATCATTCCCGACTGCGGCCTTGCTCCCGGCATGGTGAACATCCTCGCCGCGGAGGGCATCCGGCGGGTCGGGGACCCCGACGCGGTGAAGATCTACGTCGGCGGATTGCCCCAGCATCCCGAGCCTCCCCTCAATTATCAGATCGTCTACTCGCTCGAGGGGGCGCTCGACTATTACACGACGCCGTCCTGGATCCTGCGCCAGGGGCGCCCGCAACAGGTGGACGCGCTCTCGGAGCTGGAGCTCGTCGAGTTTCCGCCGCCCGTCGGCCGGCTCGAGGCGTTTCACACCGGCGGCGGCATTTCCACGCTGCCGTGGACCTACGAGGGCAGGGTCCGCACGATGGAGTACAAGACCCTGCGTTATCCCGGGCACGTGGGTATCATGCGACCGATCCGCGAGCTGGGGCTGCTGGACGTGAAGCCCGTCCGCGTGAAAGGCCAGGCGGTGGTGCCGCGCGACGCCTTCATTGCCACCGTCGCGCCGCGGCTCACGCGGCCGGACGCGCGCGACCTCGTGGCGCTACGGGTGGAGGTCACGGGCCGCGATGGCCGCCGCGCCGCCTGGGAGCTGCTCGATTACTACGACGAGGCGAGCGGCATCTCCGCCATGATGCGGACCACGGGCTACTCGCTGGCGGTGACCGGTGTCATGCAGGTGGACGGGCGGATCGCGGTGACGGGCGTACGCACTCCCGACGAAGCGGTGCCGTTTCCGGCGTACGTGGAGGAGCTGCGGGCGCGCGGCGTGGTGATTCGGGAGATTCAGTAGCTCCAGCGAGTGCCGACGACCGCCTCGGTGCCTTCCCTGCTCCGCGCCACTCCCACGACCACGAGCGTATTGCGCAGCAGCGCGGCGGCGACGGCGGCCCCGCCGCCGTGATGCAGCCCATCGGTTGTGAGGCGCCACGCCTCACCCGGCCCGAACACCCGCCCCACATCGTAGAAGGCGACGAGCTTGATCTCGAACAGCCGCGGCCGCCAGCGGATCGCATACCGCACCTCCACGCCCCCCACCAGCTTCCCGGGCCCGAGAAATCGGCCGTCGTGAAATCCGCGCAGCGAGCGGTAGCCGCCCAGCGCGACGAATGCGCCTTCGCTGGATTCCATGGTGAGCTGCGGGGCGACCGGGGGCCGCGGTGATCCCGTGATGCGTTCGCCGGCGATGCGCGCGGCGACGATGAGCCGCTCCAATGGATGGACATAGCCGCGCAGCGCGGCCGTGGTCCGCGTGTATCCGTTGCCGTCGGCGACGAGCGCCTCGGCGAAGATCCCACGGTGCGGATCGATCTCTTGATCCCGCCAGTCGAGCACCAGACCGGCCCGTATCACGGCGTCCGTGAACGGATCGTCGTCAGGCGAAACCGCGCCGGACGCGCTGTCGCGACGAAACCGGCTCTCGCCGGGAAGGATGCGAAACGCGGTCCGCTCGAGCGAGCCGCCGAGCAGGACGCGCAGCGGGCCCGCGATGCGGCGCTGCACCGTGAGGCGGGCGATGCGGCTCGTGCGACTCACCCGATAGTAGTACGGGCCCAGCTCCCGGACGCTGTCAGGATCATAACGGGTGTCGTTGCCCTGGCCGTAGTAACCGAAACGATTGGCGCGCGCCGCGTCGAGCCTGAGGCCCACGCGCCACCCGGTCCACCAGGCCGGCGCGTCGGCCGTGAGGGCGATGCGGTAGCTGCCCTTCGTACTGGCGGCGCCCAACAGGCGGAGGTCGGCGTAGTGGGGTTCGGGGCGCCCGAGCTCGACCATGGGCGCCGACCAGCCGTAGAGCGCGCCGCCCCAGAGCCCGTCCACGGTGCTGTAGTAACCGTAGGGGTACAGGCGGTCGATCCAGGTCCGCGGTACGTCCCCCTGCGCGTCCCCCTGCGCCGCAAGGGACATCGGGGCCGCCGCCGCTGCGAGACAGCAGGCGAGGCCGAGACGCGGTATGCGGATCAACCGCGCTCGAACAGGTGCGCCGTGTCGCGGATCTTCGCTTCGGTTCCGTCGTGGGCGGAGTAACGGCTCGGATAGAGCGACGCCGCGCCGAACTCGCCGCGCTTGTTCACCGCGTAGAAGTTCAGGCTGAAGCGCGGACGCCCCCGGGCATCGAGGAGCCGCGGCTCGCTCGTCGCGACGACCCGCCGCAGCGTCTCGAGGCAGGCGTCCGTGGGCTTCATCCCGCGCCGCATGTGCTCCACCGTGAGGAACGCGCCGCAGACCTTGATGTTGGATTCCCCCCGGCCGGTCGAGCCGGCCGCACCCACCGCGTTGTCGCAGTACTGGCCGGCGCCGATGATGGGCGAGTCGCCTACCCGTCCGGGAATCTTCCACGCCAGACCGCTCGTGGTCGTGACCGAGGAGATGTCGCCCTGCGGCGTGACCACGTTGTGGTTGATCGTGCCCGTGGGCCGGACCACCATGGTCTCGCTCGTCGGCACGTCGAGATAATCGTCGTCGGGATTCAGGTTGGCGCGCCAGGCGAGCCACTTCTGACGCGACGACTCGGTCAGCAGGTCTTCCTCCTTGAATCCGTAGGACAGGGCGAAGCGCTTCGCGCCCTCGCCCACGAGGAAGATGTGATCGGTGTACTTGAGGACCAGTTTGGCGACTTCGGACGGCGTCTTGATGTTCTCGAGGCACCCCACGGCGCCGGCGCGCTTGCTGGGCCCGTGCATGCAGGAGGCGTCGAGCTGCACGACGCCGTTCGCGTTGGGCAGCCCGCCGTAGCCGACGGAATCGTCCGCGGGGTCGAGCTCCTGGATCTTGACGCCCTCGACGGCGGCGTCGAGCGTATCGGCCCCGGCGAGCAGCAGGTCAAATGCCTTCTGGACGGCGCGCAGGCCGTTGGCGCTGGCCACGGCGACCGGCTTTGCCGCCCAGCGCGAGCGCGGGGGCAGCGGCCGCGGCGGCCGCATCGGGTGGGGGACGGCGAGCGCGGCCGAAGCCGCTCCCGCCGAAGCGAGGAATGCGCGGCGCGAGAGATCGTCAGTCATAGTATGGTTTTACCCCACGCTTCGGGCCCTGTCAACTTGCTCGACGCGGCGGGCGCTTCTACGTTCTCCCATTCGTGAGCCAGCCACCTTCCCCAGCGCCATCTCCAGCCTCGGCGGGACACGAGCAGTGGCTCGTGCAGATCGACGCCGAGCTGGACGGCGAGCTGTCGCTCGTCGAGCGGGCCGCGCTGGCCAAACACCTCGCCAGCTGCGGCCACTGTGCGGGCGCGCGCGCGAGCCAGCTCGAGGTCCGGGTCGCGCTGGCTCGCTCCGCGGGCAACCCGCACGCGCACGTGGTGCCGCGCCCGACCATCCGGGCCCGGGCCCTGGCGCTCTGGATCGCCGTCGCGCTCGGCGCCGGTGTCGCGGCCGGCTGGCTCGCCTACGCGCGGTGGGGCGGCCCGGCGCGCGAGCCGCTCGAGGACACTCGTGCGACGATCTTGGTCCGTTAGCGCGCTGCTGGGCGCGGCCGCGCTCGGCGTCCTCGCCCAGGGCCCCGGCACCCGACTCACGTATCGCGTGCGCATTTTCGAGCACCCCGGCACCGGCGCCGGCACGCCCCGCCTCGTCGGCAGCGGCTCGGTGAGCGGTGCCATGGATACGCGTCTGCGGCTCAGCCTGCGCACCGACTCGGCACAAGTCGAGGCGTTGCTGCACCTGACGCCGGCGGGCGACAGCGTCAGCCTCGGCGCCGAGTTCTTCACGCGGCGTCGCGTGGCGCGCTCGCGGCGCGGGCTGCCGCTGTGGGAGCAGGATACCTACCGCCGCGCGGTGCGCATGGCGTGGACCGATACGGCGCGCATCGTGCCGTTCGGCCGGGCGGCGGGGCAGCGCGACGGCGCGCGGCGGCCGGACCGGCTCTGGGTCGAAGTGGCGCTGGAACGGGACTTCACCGGCGGCGAGACGCGGCCGGCGGAAGAGCTCCAGGTGGCCGACTCGCTGCCCGACTTCCGGGTCGAGGCCGTGGTCCGCCCCCGCCGCGCCCGCGTGATCCTCAATCTGGTACGCGGCGACACCGTGAGCGGGCCCCGTCCGATGGACCTCGTGCCGGAGGGTCCGGCGCGCACCGTCCGGCTCGTGCTCGCGGGGCGCGCGACGGTGCTCTCCGTCCGGCTCACCCGGCCCGAGCCGCCGCGCATGCTGCGCGATCGTGTGCTCGCGCTGGACGCCGACGTCGTGTGCCTGCGCGTCGCGTCCGTCTCGGGCGCGATCTGCGGCCGCCTCAACAACGTGGCGCGGCGCCTCCCGCTGCCGGCAGGCGACACGCTGCTCGCCACGTTCGCCTGGCCAGGGTCGCGTTGAGCTCATGACGTCCCGGCCCCGCCGCCAGCGCCTCGACCCCGCCATCTTCCACCTGCCGGTCGACAAGATGCGCGAGGGGTATTACTCCGACAAATACTTCGTGCGCGCGCGCGATCTGCTGCGCAAGGACAAGCACCGGCCACGCGTCACGATGCAGGTGTTCGGCAAGGCGCACGCCCACCTCGGCGGCATCGACGAAGCCATCGCGATTCTCAAGCTGTGCAGCGAGAGCTGGGATGAGCTGGTCGTGCACGCGCTCTATGACGGCGACGAGATCGCGCCGTGGGAGACGGTGCTCCTCATCGAGGGGCCGTACGACGCCTTCGCGGTGCTGGAGACGCTGTATCTGGGTGTGCTCGCCCGCCGCACGCGCGTCGGCACCAACACGCGGCGCGTCGTGGAAGCCGCGAAGCCGCGCGAGGTCATGTTCTTCCCGGCCCGTCACGATCACTGGCTGGTGCAGACCGGCGACGGCTACGCGGCGCACATCGCCGGCGCCATCGGCGTCTCAACCGACGCGCAGGCCTCCTGGTGGGGCTCGGAAGGCATCGGGACCGTCCCGCACGCGCTGATCGCCGCGTACGGCGGCGATACCGCCCGCGCGTCGCTCAAGTTCGCCGAGCAGACGGATCCGGCCGTCCGCCTCATCACGCTGGTGGACTTCGACAACGACTGCGTGGGCACGTCGCTCCAGGTCGCCCGCGCGCTGGGGGAACGGCTCTACGGCGTCCGGCTGGACACCTCGGAGACGCTCGTCGACCGCTCGGTCATTCCCCAGATGGGCACGTTCAAGCCGACGGGCGTCAATCCACAGCTCGTCTGGAACGTGCGCCGGGCGCTCGACGACGCGGGATTCGCGAAGGTGAAGATCGTGGTCTCGGGCGGGTTCACGGTCGAGAAAATCCGGCAGTTCGAGGAGCGCGGCGTGCCGGTCGACGCCTACGGCGTCGGCTCCAGCCTGTTCCAGGGCCGGTTCGACTTCACCGCCGACGTCGTGATGGCGGACGGCAGGCCCTGCGCCAAGGTGGGCCGCGCCTATGTCGCCAACCCCCGACTCGAACGCGTCACGTAGCTCCCCCTCGCCACATCGTGGAGAGGGGGTGAGAGGCTGAGGCCCGCTTGCGCGCGGGTCGGCGCCTGCATAATTTCCCACGCAAATGAATAATCATGCATCCGTTCCCGTGGGCGTGCTCGGGGCGTCGGGCTACGTGGGCCGCGAGCTGCTGCGGCTCCTGGCGGGCCATCCGGCCACCACCGTCGTGTTCGCCACCGCCGAATCGGCGGCGGGCGAGTGGCAGGACGGCCAGCCGCTGATCCGCGTCGACGACGCGCCGCTGCACGACGCGGCGGTCGTGCTCTCGGCGCTGCCCCACGGCGTCTCCGCGCGCTACGTGCAGGCCGCGCGCGCCGGCGGTGCCCGCGCCATCGATCTCTCGGCCGACTTCCGGCTCTCCGCGGACGCGGTGTACGGGCTCACCGAGTTCACCCGCCCGCGCGTGGCGGATGCCGAGCTGGTCGCAAACCCGGGCTGCTATCCCACCGCCGCGCTGCTCGCGCTGATCCCGCTCGCGCAGCTCGGGCTCATCGACGCCTCACGCGAGATCATCATCGATGCCGCTTCCGGTGTCACCGGCGCGGGCCGCAATCCCCGCCGCGAGCTGCTGTTCGGCGAAGTCGCCGAAGACTTCCGCGCCTACGCGATCGGCAACAGCCACCGCCATCTGACCGAGCTGAAGCGCGCGCTCGCGCGCGAAGGCGGCTTCCTTGGCGATCTCGTGTTCACGCCGCATCTCCTCCCGGTGAAGCGCGGCATCCTCGAAACCATCCACGTGCCGCTGACCCGCGTGCTCGATCAGGCCACGGCCGAGGGGTTGTACGCATCCACCTACCACGGCGAGCCCTGCGTGCAGGTCATGCACGGCACGCTGCCGTCGCTGAAGGACGTGGTCTACCGCAATCGCGTGGCCCTGGGCGTCGCGGCCGTGGCCGACGTGCGCCGGCCGCGCCTCACCGTGATCGCGGCAATCGACAACCTCGTGAAGGGCGCCGCCGGACAGGCGATCCAGAACATGAACGTGATGCTGGGGCTGCCCGAAACCGCGGGCCTGGCGTGCTGAAGATCCGGGTCGTCAAGATCGGCGGCAACGAGCTGGAACAGGCCGACTGGGTGGCAGGGTGCGCCCGGGCACTGGGCCAGGCGGGTGGCCCGCTGGTGGTCGTGCATGGCGGCGGCCGGGCCGTGAGCGCCTGGTCGCGCCGCCTTGGCCTCCCCGTGGAGCAGCGCCACGGCCTCCGGGTCACCACGCCCGCGGTGGCGGCCGTCGTCGAAATGGTGCTCGCGGGGCCGATGAATCGGCTGCTCGTGGGCGCGCTGCGCGAGGCGGGGCTCGATGCCCTCGGATTGTCGGGGACGGACGGCGGCCTGCTCTCGGCCCGGCCGTTGCACGGCGGCGCGCTCGGGCACGTCGGCGAGGTCGCCGAGGTGCGCGTCTCGCTGCTCCACAGCCTGTTGCTCGCGGGGCTCACGCCGGTGATCGCGCCCGTCGCTCCCGACGCCTCCGCCGGCGCCGGTGGGGTGCCGCTCAACGTCAACGCCGATCACGCCGCGGCGGCGATCGCCGCCGCGCTGCGCGCGCAGGAGCTGCTGTTCGTTTCCGACGTGCCGGCGGTCACGGTTCAGGGCGCGCCGCAGGCGACGGTCGCCGCCACCGAGATCGAGGCGCTGATCGAGCTCGGCGTGGCGGCGAACGGCATGGCCGCCAAGCTCCGGGCCGCGGCGCAGGCGGCGCGTGCCGGCGTGCGATCGGTCCGCATCGGCAGCCCGGATATGCTGGCGAGCGCCGCCGCCGGCACCCGCCTCGTCGCCCTGCCGCCCGCCGCCGAGCCCCTGCCCGCGTGAGCACTCCCGTGCTGTCACCGGCGGGTCCCACGGGGCCCGCGGTGAGTCCGCTTTCCGCGGCGCCGGCGGACGCAGCATCCGCCCTGCTGCCCGTCTACGCGCGGGTCGGCCCGCGGTTCGTCGCGGGCGACGGGTGCGAGCTGATCGCCGAGGACGGATCGCGCTACCTCGACTTCACGGCGGGCATCGGGGTGAACGCGCTGGGCTACGATCACTCCGTCGTGCGACGCGCCATCGAGCGGGCGCTCGCGACCGGGCTCGTGCACGTTTCGAATCTCTACCGGACGGCGGCCGGCGAGCGGCTCGCCGCGGAGCTCGTGACCCGGGCGTTCGGGGACAGCGGCGCGCGCGCGTTCTTCTGCAATTCGGGTGCGGAGGCGAACGAGGGGGCGTTCAAGTTCGCCCGCAAGTGGTCGCGCAAGCCGGGCATCGTCGCCTTCAGCGGCGGGTTCCACGGCCGGCTGTTCGCCTCGCTGGCGGCGACCGACCGTCCGGACTACCGCCGCCCCTTCGAGCCGCTGCTCGGCGATGTCGCGGTCGTGCCGCTGGGGGACCGCGCCGCGTCCGCGCAGGCGATCAGCGCGACGCACACCGGGGCGGTGATCGTGGAGCCGGTGCAGGGGGAAGGGGGGGTCCGGCCCGTGCCGCCCGACTTCCTCGCCTGGCTGCGCGAGCTGTGCGACGCGCGCGGCGTCGCGCTCATCTTCGACGAAGTGCAGTGCGGCCTGGGCCGCACCGGTACGCTGCTCGCGTTCGAGCAGACCGGCGTCGTCCCGGACATCGTGACGCTCGCCAAGCCGCTCGCGGGCGGCCTGCCCATGGGCGCGGTGCTGGTGCGGGCACCCATCGCCGCCGCGCTCGCGCCCGGTGACCACGCCACGACGTTCGGGGGCGGCCCCCTGGTGGCGGCCGTGGCGCTCGACGTGGTTCGCGCGATCGGCGATCCCGACTTCCTCGCGGGCGTGCGTGATAGCGGCGCGCTGGTCGCGGCCGCGCTGCGTGATCTCGCGGCGCACGCCCCGCGGGTGCGCGAGGTCCGCGGCCGCGGCCTGATGTGGGGCATCGAGCTCGCGAACGGCGAGCCGGCCGCGCCGCTGGTCGCCGCGGCCCGGGAGCGGCATCTGCTGGTCCTGGGCGCGGGGCCAAACGTCATTCGGCTGCTGCCGCCGCTCGTCGTGCGCCGCGAGGAGATCGCGCGCGCCACGGCGGTGCTCGGCGAGATCCTCGCGTGACCACCTTCCCGCTGCGCGCGCCCTCCCCGGCCCCCGCACCGGAGCGCGCCGTCGTGATCCGCCCCGCGACGCTCGCCGACGTGCCCGCCATGGCCGCGGTGATGGAGCCGTTCGTTCGCACCGGGGATCTCTTGCCGCGCTCGACCGACGACCTGTCGCGTCACATCGGGGAGTACGTCCTCGCCGAGACCGGGGCCGGGACGATCGTGGGGACCGGCTCGCTCAAGATCTACAGCCCGGCGCTGGCCGAGATCGCCGCGCTCGCCGTGCGGGACGACTCCCAGGGGCAGGGCGTCGGCCGGGAGCTGGTGGCACAGCTGATCGCGAACGCGCGCGCCCTGGGCCTCGCCCAAGTCTTTGGACTCACCCGTCGCGCGCCGTTCTTCCAGCGTCTGGGGTTTCGCATGGCCGCCCGCGAGGAGTTTCCGCTCAAGGTCTGGGGCGACTGCGCGCGCTGCCCCCGGCAGCACGCCTGCGACGAGGTGGCTGTCGCGCTGCAGCTCTGACCGGCCGGCTTACTCGTAGCGCAGGGCTTCGATCGGATCGAGCCGTGCGGCCCGCCGGGCGGGCCAGACGCCGAAGAACAGGCCGACGGTCACGCTGAATCCCACCGCCAGGACGATGGCGCCGGGCGTGATCAAGACCGACCATCCGTTGAGCCGCGACACCGCGGCGGCGGCACTGATGCCCAGTGCGATGCCGCAGATCCCTCCGAGCACGCACAGCGTAATGGCCTCCGCCAGAAACTGATACAGGATCGACCGGCCCGTCGCGCCCATCGCCTTGCGCAGCCCGATCTCGCGCGTGCGTTCCGTCACCGAGACGAGCATGATGTTCATGATGCCGATGCCGCCGACGATCAGGCTGACGGCGGCGATGCCGGCCAGCAGGAACGTCAACGTGCCGCGCGCTTCGGCCTGGGCGGTGAGGAAGGCGGAACGATCCCGAATGCGGAAGTCGTTGGGCTCATCGGGTCGCAGCCGGTGGGTCTGGCGCAGCACCCGCTCGATGTCGAGCAGCGCCGCAGGCGTCGAATCGGGATGGACGATCTGGACCGTGATGCTCCGGAGACGGTCGGTCCCGAAGATCCGGTACTCGCCCGTCCGGTAGGGGATGTAGACGGTCTCGTCGACATCGTCGCGGCCGGGCAACTCGCCCTTGGGTGCGAGCACGCCGACCACGGTGAACGGAATCCCCCGAATCAGGACGTCGCGTCCCACGAGGAGGTACGGTTCGGTCTCGAGCTCGGCCGGAATGTCGTGGCCGACCACCGCGACGCGGCGCCGGGCGTAGTCGTCCCCGGCCGAAAAGAAGCGGCCCAGCGCCAGCGTGAAGCGCTGGACCGCCGCGAGCTGCGCCGTCGTCGCGATGACGTCGACGTTGACGTTGCGGTTGTCGAGCTTCAGCTGCAGGTCGTCGCCCAGGCTGGGCACGACGGCGCGCAACGTCCCCCCTGCCTGCGCCAGCGCGGCGGCGTCGTCGCTCGTGAGGCTGACGCGCTCGCCCCGCGCGACGCCGCGCCAGTACGACTGGCCGGGGGTGATGGACAGCAGATCCGTGCCGAGCGCCCGGAGCTGCGTCTCCACCGCGTGCTGCGCGCCGCGACCGAGCGCCACCATGGTGATCACCGCCGCCACGCCGATCACGATGCCCAGGGTGGTGAGAAACGAGCGCAGCTTGGCGGTGCGCAGCGCCGCGAGCGCCACGCGGACGATCTCGAACGTGCTCATTGGCCCAGGGGGCCGCCCACCCGCCGGCGAATCCAGTCGTCGCGCCGCTGCTGCTCAGCCAGCAGCCACGCAGTCGGCAGGATGTAGACGGAGTCGGCGGGCTCCAATCCGGAGAGGACGCTCGCGTAGGCGAAGTCGGTCAGGCTCGTCCGGACGCGCGCGACCCGGGGCGCGCCGTCGCGCCGGGCGAACACGATGTACTCGCCACCGAACGGCGTGCGCGGCGCCCGGCGG